>DASXXO010000338.1:0-4178 GCA_036503045.1 Caldimonas sp.
TGCTGCCTCCGCGCGAGGCCAAAGATCCGTTCGCCGGCCTCGGCAAGATTGCCGCGATCGGTGTCAAGGTGAGCAGGCATCGCGCGTACCACGGGGTCGCTCTCAACGTCGCGATGGACCTGCGGCCCTTCGAACGCATCCATCCGTGCGGTCATGCCGGGCTCAGAACGGTCGATCTTTCTACAATCGGCGTTCGCACCTCGTGGGACGAGGCGGCGAGCACCCTCGGCGCCAAGCTCGCCGCGACTCTGAGCCCGCGATGACACCCTCGGCCCTCCACGACCCGACGCTGAAGCAAAAGGCCGAGGCCAAGACGTCGCGCATCCCGATCCGCATCGTCCCGGCGGGCGAGGCGCTGAAGAAGCCCGACTGGATCCGCGTCAAGGCCGGCTCGCCGAGCTCGCACTTCTACGAGATCAAGCGGATCCTGCGCGAGCACCGGCTGCACACGGTGTGCGAGGAAGCGTCGTGCCCGAATATCGGCGAGTGCTTCGGCAAGGGCACGGCGACGTTCATGATCATGGGCGACAAGTGCACCCGGCGCTGCCCGTTCTGCGACGTCGGCCACGGCCGACCGGATCCGCTCGACGCGGACGAGCCGATGAACCTGGCCAAGACGATCGCGGCGCTGAAGCTGAACTACGTCGTCATCACGAGCGTCGACCGCGACGACCTGCGCGACGGCGGCGCGGCGCACTTCGTTGCCTGCATCGAGAAGACGCGCGAGCTCTCGCCCGGGACCAAGATCGAGATCCTGACGCCGGATTTTCGCGGCCGCATGGACCGCGCGCTCGAGATCCTGAAGGCAGCGCCGCCCGATGTGATGAACCACAACATCGAGACCGCGCCGCGCCTCTACAAGCAGGCGCGCCCGGGCTCGGACTATGCGTACTCGCTCAACCTGCTGCAGCGCTTCAAGGAGCTCGCGCCGCAGGTGCCGACCAAGAGCGGCGTGATGGTCGGCCTCGGCGAGACCGACGAGGAGATCCTGCAGGTCATGCGCGACATGCGCGCGCACGGCATCGACATGCTGACGATCGGCCAATACCTCGCGCCGAGCGCGCACCACCTGCCGGTGCGCCGCTACGTCCATCCCGACACCTTCCGCATGTTCGAGCGCGAAGCGCAGGCGATGGGCTTTAGCCACGCCGCCGTCGGCGCGCTCGTCCGATCGAGCTACCACGCCGACCAGCAGGCGCATGCCGCAGGCGTCGCGTAGCACCGGGTGAGCGGGGCTGCGGCGACGGTCGAGCCGCCGCTCGGCTGCGGCAATTGCCGCCAGCCGATGCAGAGGCTGTCGCTCGCCGGCCACTACGACAGCAGCGTCAACCTCGACCTCTGCCGCGGCTGCGACCTGATCTGGTTCGACGGCACCGAGGCCGCGCAGCTGAGCGGCGCGGCACTGCTCGAGCTGATCGGCGCGATGGCGTCGGCGCGCGCGCTGCCGCACGAGGTGCTGAGGCGCGAGGCGCGCTGCCCGCGCTGCGACGGCGCGCTCGCGCTCGTTTACAACCAGTCGCGCTGGGGACACTCGTCGCAGCTGCAGTGCACGCGTCGCCACGGCGCGTACCAGTCGTTCGCACAGTTCCTCCAGGAAAAAGGCCTGCTGCGTCCGATGTCGCTGGTCGACCGCGCGAAGCTGCTGCGCGACCGCGGCGCAATCGAGTGCGTGAACTGCGGCGGCGCGATCGGCAAGGACGACGCCCTCTGCCCGTGGTGCCGCTCGGTGCCGAGCCTGCTCGATGTGGCGCGCCTCGCGCACGCGCTCGATCCGCTCGATACCATCGAGCCGCCCGCCGTGTACACGGCGGCAGCGCGGCAGGACGCGCTTCGCTGCGCAGCGTGCGGCGCTGCGCTGCCGCCGGGCGAGTCGATCAGCTGCGCGCAATGCGGCGCGACGCTCGCGATCACCAGCCTCGCCGGCGCCAACGCGCAGGTCCAGGCGCTCGCCCCGGCATTGCGCGCGGCCGCCGCACATCCCGCGCCCGAGGTGGTGCGTCGGCGCCTCGGCGCGATCGACGCCGACTTGCCGCGCCGCCGTGAATGGGCCGAGAGCATGCAGGCCGAAGCCGACGCGCAGCGCGGCGAGCGCGGCCGCGAGATCGACTGGGGATCCCTGTCGCGCTTCGGGACCGGCGCGTGCGCCGTGCTGGTCGTGCTGGCGCTCTGGATCGTATGGCGCCTCTGGCGCCGCTGAGCGCATCGCGTCTTCGCACCACGACCGCGCGCGGATGACCGGAACGCTCTACGCCCTCGCGGCAATCGCGCTCTGGGCAACGCTCGCCTCGCTCGGCGTCGCGCTCGCGCACGTTCCGCCGTTCCTGCTCACCGGCCTCGCGCTCGTCGTCGGCAGCGCGCCGTCGTGGCCACTCGCGCGTCGCTGGCGCATCGCGCCGACGACGCTGCTGCTCGGCGTCTACGGCCTGTTCGGATTTCATTTCCTCCTCTTCGTCGCCTTGCGCACCGCGCCGCCGCTCGAAGCGAACCTCGTCAACTACCTCTGGCCGCTGCTGATGGTCGTGCTCGCGCCGGCGTTCCTGCGCGGCGTGCGCCTGCGGCCGGTGCACGTCGGCGCAGCGCTCTGCGGCCTCGCCGGGGCGGCGCTCGCGATCGTCGGCGGCCGGCGCGTAGCGGGCGAGCTCTCCTGGGGCTACGTCGCCGCGGCCGGCTCCGCCTTCATCTGGGCGAGCTATTCGCTCTTGACGCGTCGCGTCGCGCATTTTCCGACCGCGGCGGTCGGCCTCTTCGGCCTCGTCTCGGGGTTGCTCGCGCTCGCTTGCCATGCGTTGCTCGAGGCGCCTACGGCGCTCTCGGCACGCGATTGGCTGTTGATCTTCGTCGTCGGACTCGGCCCGCTCGGCGCCGCATTCTTCTTCTGGGATGCGGCGCTCAAGCGCAGCGATCCGCGCCGGATCGGCATCCTCAGCTACCTGACCCCGCTCGCCTCGACGCTGCTGCTCGCGGCGACGACCGGGCAGCCGCTGACCGCGTGGGTTGCAGTCGCTGCGCTCCTCATCGTCGGCGCCGCCGTGGTCGGGCTGCGCGCGCCCTGAACGGGCAACGGCGCGGGCAAGAGCGGCTCAGAGCCCGCGCGACAGCTCGAACATCAGCGCCGCCGGCAGCGAGCTCGCGACGACGTCGCGGCCGATCCGCGCCATCTGCGCGCCGTTGGTCCCCGACATCTCGAAGGTCGAGCCCTGCTCGAGGATCTCGATGAAGACGAAGTCGGGGACTTCGCCGAGGACCTCGTCCCGGAAATGGTTGAAGCGCCCGCCTTTGAGGATCGAGTCGATGATGATCGCGTGCGGCAGGCCTTCCCTGCAGAAGCTCGCCGCCTCGTCGATCGAGCCGACGAAGTCGACCAGCATGCTCATGTTGCGCAGCGCGTCGCGCACGAGGACGCGCACCTCGCGGCGCGAGGCGACGACCAGCACGTGGCTGCCGGCGAGCGCCTTCGAGTTGCTCGACTGCGGGCCGCCGTCGTCGATCTCGGTTGCCGAGAGCCCGGCCATTTCGTCGCCCGCGGTCTTCGGGAACTCGAGGACGAGCGTCGTCGTTCCGCCGACGTCCTTGCGGTCGACGACCAGGCCCATCGTCCACGCGGTCTGCTCGATCAGGCGCCACGTGAGCGAATCGAGGCGCGGCGAGATGGCGGTCGTCACACTCTCGTCGACCTGGTCGGCGGCGCGATTCGCGAAGCGGCAGGTCAGCCGCGCGTGCACCGGCCAGGTCTTGAAGTCGACCCTGAAGGCGATGTGCGCGTGGGCATTGGCGAGCGCCCAGTCGAGCGTCGCGTTGAGCAGGCTGAACAGGAGCGACCCGTCGACGATGACGCGCGCCGACTTCAGGTCGTGCTTGAGGGCGATGCCGCGCGCCTGGGTCTCGCGGGTGCGCAAGGCGAGCACGCTTTTCAGCACTTCCTCGAGCTGCAGCACCTCGTGCGACTGGCGCACCTTGCCGGACGCGAAGCGCGTCAGCTGCTGGCCGATCATTCCGGCCTGGCGCGCGCGCTCGACCTCGTCGCGCAGCGCGCGCAGGCCCGCGCGATCGATCCTGCCCGTCGCGGTGAGGACGTGGATGCGCTCGAGCGCGGCGGTCAGCGGCTCGGCGATCTCGACGCCGAGCTGCGAGACGAGCTCGTGCCAGCGCTGGTCCTCCTCCTCGATCGAATCGGGAGG
>DASXXO010000339.1:0-3525 GCA_036503045.1 Caldimonas sp.
CGGCATGTCGATCACGCGACCGTCGTCGTTCGCCGCCGATTCGCCGCCCGGATCGAGGGCGCCGGCAACGAGCGCGCGCGGCGCCGTGGAGACGCCGACGACGGCGTACGGGCAACGCTCGCGCACGCACATCGCATCGAACAGCGGCAGCGATTGCGGAGCGATCGCCATCACGTAGCGCTCCTGGCTCTCGTTGCACCAGAGCTCCTTCGGCGCGAGCCCGCTCTCCTCGCTCGGAATCTTGCGCAGGTCGAACCTCGCACCGCGCCCGGCGCCGTCGACGAGCTCGGGAAACGCATTCGAGAGCCCGCCGGCGCCGACGTCGTGGATGGCGAGGATCGGATTGGCGTCGCCGAGCGCTGCGCAATGGCCGATGACCTCCTGGGCGCGCCGCTGGATCTCGGGATTGCCGCGTTGCACCGAATCGAAGTCGAGCTCGGCGGCGTTCGCGCCCGCCGCCATCGAGCTCGCTGCGCCGCCGCCCATGCCGATCCGCATTCCCGGGCCGCCGAGATGGACGAGCAGCGTGCCGGCGGGAAACTCGATCTTGTGCGTCAGCGTCGCGGCGATCGCGCCGAGCCCGCCAGCGATCATGATCGGCTTGTGGTAGCCGCGCCGCTCGCCGCCGACGGTCTGCTCGTAGACGCGGAAGTAGCCGCACAGGTTCGGCCGGCCGAACTCGTTGTTGAACGCGGCGCCGCCGAGGGGGCCCTCGATCATGATCTCGAGCGCGCTCGCGATGTGTCCGGGCTTGCCGTAGCGCTCGCGCTCCCACGGCTCATCGGTTTCCGGCAGGTGCAGGTTCGAAACGCTGAAGCCCGTCAGGCCGGCCTTCGGGCGCGAGCCGCGTCCGGTCGCCCCTTCGTCGCGGATCTCGCCGCCGGCGCCGGTCGATGCGCCCGGGAACGGCGAGATCGCGGTCGGGTGGTTGTGCGTCTCGACCTTCATCAGCACGTGCACCGGCTCGCTGCGCGCGCCGTAGCGGGGCGCGTTGGTGTAGCCCTCGGGCAGCCAGCGCTCGATCGCCCGGCCTTCCATCACCGCCGCGTTGTCGCTGTAGGCGACGACGGTGTGCTGCGGGGCACGCTGCTCGGTGTTCCTGATCATCTGGAACATCGAGAGCGGCTCGGCGACACCGTCGATCGTGAAGGTCGCGTTGAAGATCTTGTGCCGGCAGTGCTCGCTGTTGGCCTGCGCGAACATCATCAGCTCGACGTCGCTCGGATTGCGTCCGAGCGCGCGAAAAGCATCGAGCAGGTAGAGCATCTCGTCGGCCGACAGCGCAAGGCCGAACGCACGGTTCGCGTCCTCGAGCGCGGCGCGGCCGCCGCCGAGCACATCGACCGCGACACTCGGCCGCGCCGGCTGCTCGTCGAACAGATGGCGCGCCGCGTCGGGGTCGAACAGCACGCATTCGGTCATGCGGTCGTGGAGGAGCGCGGCGAGCGTGTCGCGCTCGCGCCCGTCGAGCGGCGCGACGCGGCCGATGAGAGGCTTCTTCAGGCGCAGCGTGAA
This sequence comes from Caldimonas sp., assembly GCA_036503045.1. Lineage (GTDB taxonomy): Bacteria > Pseudomonadota > Gammaproteobacteria > Burkholderiales > Burkholderiaceae_C > Schlegelella_A. The sequence continues at coordinate 1,516 of DASXXO010000339.1, forward strand.
CTGCGTGACGCGCTCGATCCGGTGCACGACGAGCCCGCAGTTGCGCGCGATGTCGGTCGCCTTCGACGCCCACGGCGAGATCGTTCCGAGGCGCGGCGCGACGACGATCGTCTCGCTGCCGTCGATCGGCCGTGCCGGATCGCCGTAACGGAGCAGCGCCTCGAGGCGGCCGGCGTCGGCGCGCGACGGCTCCGCGTCGCTCCAGACCCAGTGGACGTGGCGCGCGCCGATCGCCTCGATGCGTGCGACCTGCGCCCTCAGCCTGGCGACGAGCGCCACGGCGCGGAACTCCGGCAACGCGTTGCCGCCTTCGAAGCGGGCCAGGTGCGGGGGCTCGGTCGTCACGCGGGCGGCGGGTCCGGAAATGCGGTTCGTCACGCCTTGCGGCAGTGGGGCGACCTCGGTGGAAACCCGCGATTCTAGAGCCCCGATGCGATAATTCGACGATGACGATCACGATCAAGAGCGACGCCGACATCGCCGGCATGCGCGTCGCGGGGCGCCTCGCGGCCGAGGTGCTGGACGTCCTCACGCCGCACGTCAAGGCGGGCGTGACGACCGACGCGCTCGACAAGATCGCGCACGACTACATCGTCAACGAGCAGCACGCGATTCCGGCACCGCTCCACTACGCGCCGCCCGGCTACACGCCGTACCCGAAGTCGATCTGCACGTCGATCAATCACCAGGTCTGCCACGGCATTCCGAACGACCGGCCGCTCAAGAACGGCGACATCGTCAACGTCGACGTCACCGTCATCAAGGACGGCTGGCACGGCGACACCAGCCGCATGTTCATCGTCGGCGAGGGATCGATCGCGGCGCGCCGCCTCGTCCAGCTCACCTACGAGGCGATGTGGAAGGGAATCGCCAAGGTCAGGCCCGGCGCACACCTGGGCGACATCGGCAACGCGATCCAGACTTTCACCGAAAGCAACGGCTACTCGGTCGTGCGCGAGTTCTGCGGCCACGGCATCGGCACCCGCTTCCACGAGGACCCGCAGGTGCTGCACTACGGCAGGCCGGGAACGCTCGACGAGTTGAAGCAGGGCATGACGTTCACGATCGAGCCGATGATCAACGCCGGCAAGCGCGACATCCGTGAGGCGGGCGATGGCTGGACCATCGTCACGCGCGACCGCTCGCTCTCCGCGCAGTGGGAGCACACCATCCTCGTCACCGAGACCGGCTATGACGTCCTGACGATCTCGGCCGGAACGCCGCCGCCGCCGGCCTTCGTCGCCGGTTGAAGGCGCGCGGCGTGAGCGCCAGCGACCCCGTCCTCGCCCCCGACGCGGCCGCAGCGCGGGACTTCGCCGCGGGCGTTCGCGGCGCCGACGCGCCCTCTCCCGCGCGCGGCACCGGCGAGCTGCGCGCGCGCTACCGCGAGGCCAAGGCGGCGCGGCTGGCGCGCTTCCTCGCCACGCGACCGACCGCGCGCGCGTCGCTGCGGCTGGTGCGCGCTCTCGCGCGCGACGTCGACCTCGCGGTCACCACCCTCTGGCGCGAAGCGGGGATGCCCGACGACGCCGCGCTCGTCGCCGTCGGCGGCTACGGGCGCGGCGAGCTGTTCCCGTACTCCGACGTCGACGTGCTCGTCCTCCTGCCGTCCGGCAGCGAGGACAGCCTGGCGCGCGGCGCGGCCACCGAGCGCTTCATCACCGCGTGCTGGGACGCCGGGCTCGAGATCGGCTCGAGCGTGCGTAGCGTCGACGAGTGCGTGGCGATAGCGCTCGCGGACGTCACGGTGCAGACCGCGCTCCTCGAGGCGCGCTTCCTGTACGGCGCGCGCAAGGTGTTCAATGCATTCAAGCGCGCCACCGCGAAAGCGATGGACGTGAAGGCGTTCCTGCGCGCGAAGACGCTCGAGATGCAGCAGCGCCACCAGAAGTACGAGAACACGCCGTACTCGCTCGAGCCCAATTGCAAGGAGAGCCCGGGCGGGCTGCGCGACCTGCAGACGGTGATCTGGGTCGCGCGCGCCGCTGGGTACGGACGGACCTGGCGCGA
>DASXXO010000340.1:0-5876 GCA_036503045.1 Caldimonas sp.
CGCGGTCTCCCGCGCCGACGCCGCGCGCTGCGAGGCCGGCGGCGATGCGCTCGCTCGCGGCGCCGAGCTGCGCGTAGCTCCAGCGCTTGCCCTCGAAGACGATCGCCTCGTGGTCGGGGCGCGCTGCGCGCGCGTGCTCGAACATTGGGTATAGGCCGGACGGCCGCTCGACGAAGCAGCGCGCGATGCGGTCGCCGTAGAGCGCCTCATGGCGCATCGCCGGCACGGCGTGGTCGCGCCAGAACGTCATGTCGGTGCGGCGGCGGCCGCTTCCACGTTCGCGCCGCGCTCGATCACGTATTCGGTGTCGACGAGCCGGCGCGCGTGGTTGAGGTCGCTCTGTGCGAGCAGCACCGAAACCTCGCTGCCTTTGAGCGACGCGATCGCCTCGGCGAGCCGCTTCGAGAGGGCGGGGGCGACGCCTTCGAACGGCTCGTCGAGCAGGAGCAGGCGCGTTCCGGCGGCGAGCGCGCGCGCGAGCGCGACCAGCTTCTGCTGGCCGCCCGAAAGGAGCAGCGCGCGCCGCCTGCGCATCTCGACCAGCTCGGGCAGCACGCGGTAGACGAGCGCGAGGCGTTCGGACTCGACCAGCGCGCGGTTGACCCAGAGCGGGACCAGGATGTTCTCCTCGACCGTCAGCTCGGGCACGAGGCCGCGGTCCTCGGGCATGTAGCCGATGCCGAGCCCGGCGCGCGCGTGCGCCGGCAGCGCGAGCAGGTCGCGGCCGTCGAGCTCGACGCTGCCTCGGCTCGGCGCGAGGTGGCCCATGAGGCTGCGCATCAGCGTCGTCTTGCCGGCGCCGTTCCTGCCGACGAGGCCGACCATGCGGCCGCTCGGCACCTCGAGCGAGAGGCCGCGCAGCGCGACCACCGAGTCGATCGCGACGTGAAGCGAGCGGACCGCGAGCATCGCGACTACCCCGTGAGCAGCTCGCCGGTGACGTAGCGGCGCACGTCGTCGGTCGCGAGCGCGGCGTCGGGCGCGTCGTCGGCGACGATGCGGCCGGCGTAGAACGCGACGACGCGGCTCGCGTAGCGCGTGACGATGTCCATGTCGTGCTCGACGAAGAGCGCAGTCATCGCCTCGTGGCCGAGCGCGGTCATGATCGTGTCCATCATCGGGAACTTCTCCTCGGCCGAGACGCCACTGGTCGGCTCGTCGAGGAGGAGCAGCTTGGGCGCGCCGGTGAGCGCCATCGCGATGTCGAGGAGCTTGCGTACGCCGCCGGGCAGCTCCGCGACGCGGCGACTGCGGTGCTCGCCGAGGCGGAAGCGCTCGAGTAGGCGGTCGGCGCGCGCGATCGCGTCGACGTCGTGCGCCGGCTGCCAGAAGCTGAGGCGCCGGTCGTGGCAGGCATTGGCGACCAGCATGTTGTCGAGCACCGTGAGGTCGCCGTAGAGCTGCGGGATCTGGAACGAGCGCGCGACGCCGAGGCGGGTGATCGCGTGCGGCGCGAGCGCGGTCACGTCGCGGCCGTCGAACGTGATCCGGCCGGCGTCGGGCTTGAGGTAGCCGGTGATCATGTTGACGAAGGTGGTCTTGCCGGCGCCGTTGCTGCCGATCAGGCTGACGCGCTCGCCGGGGCGGATCGCGATCGTGATGTCGGCCGCCGCGACGACCGCGCCGAAGCGCTTGTCGACGTGCTCCGCGAGCAGCAGCGGGACTTCGTTCGCCGTGCTCATCGCCCCGTCCTCCGTGTCCAGAGCGAGCCGATGCCGCGCGGCAGGAAGCGGATCACGAAAAGCAGGAACAGCCCGAGCGCGAGCTGCCAGGTGTTCGGGAAGTACGCGCTCGAGAACGAGCGCACGATCTCGAGGACGGTGCTGGCGACGAATACCGCGACGACGCTCTGCCAGCCGGCGAGGATCGCGACGAAGACGAACTCGCCCGAGGTCGTCCAATAGCTGAAGTTCGGCTCGATGTGGCCGAGCGAGAGGACGACGAGCGCGCCGCCGAGGCCGGCGCAGAACGCGGCGATCGCGAAGTTGATCGCCATCGCGCTGCGCACCGAGCCGCCGAGATATTCGACGCGCAGCTCGTTCTCGCGCGCAGCGAGCGTCACCAACCCGCGCGTGCTGTCGAAGACGACGCGCATCGCCAGCGCGGCGAGCGTCGCGACGCCGACCGTCAGCAGGTAGAGGATGTAGCCGACGCGCGCGTCGGGAAGCTTCCAGCCAAGGAGCGTCGGCCGGCCGACGTTGAATCCGTCCGATCCGCCGAGCATATCGAGCTTCATCAGGAGGCCGTAGGCGACCATCGAGAGCGCGAGCGTCAGCATGGCGAAGAAGATGCCGCGGTAGCGCGAGAGGAGCGGCGCGAACGGAGCGGCGATGACGAGCGCGGCGACCCCGCCGGCGAGCGTCAGTCCGAGCGCGTCCGTGAAGCCGAGCTGGTGGTAGAGGAGCGCGGCCGCGTAGCCGCCGGCGGCGAACACCATGCCCTGGCCGAACGGAACGACGCCGCCGCGCATCAGGCCGACGATCCCGAGCGAGACCAGGCCGTTGCCGGCCGCCATCGTCAGCAGGAACGTCAGCCAGCGCGGCGCTGCGTAGCCGGCGGCGGCGAGCAGCACGAACGCGACGAGCCCGCGGATCAGCAGACCCGCATGTCCGGGGCCGGCGCGCACGACGGCGGGGAGCGGCGAGACAGTCGCGCCGACGTTCATCGGCTCAGATCTTTCGCGCCTGGGTGCGCTGAAACAGCCCTTCGGGCCGGAACATCAGCACGACCGCCATGACGATGTAGATTGAAAACAGCTCGGCGACCGGCGCGACGTGCACGGCGAGCGAGCGCGCTAGCCCGACGATCAGCGCGCCGACCGCGGCGCCCTCGATGCTGCCGAGGCCGCCGATGATGACGACCGCGAACGAGACCACGATGACTCCGACCGAGACGCCGGGCTGCACCGAGATCATCGGCGCCGTGAACGCGCCGCCGAGCGCGGCGAGGAAGATGCCGATCGAGAACGCCGCCATGTAGACGCGCGAGACGTTGACGCCCATGCTCGCCGCGACCTCGGCGCTGTGAATGACGGCGAGCGTGATCTTGCCCTGGCGCGTGCGGTTGAGCCCCCACCAGACCGCGCCGCCGACGAGGAACGCGAGCGCGACGAGCGCGAAGTCGTAGCCGACCCAGGTCTGCAAGCCGAGGTGGAGGTTGCCGAACAGGCTGTACGGCTCGGAGACGTAGTACGGGTTGGCGCCCCAGACGAGCTTGGTCACGTCCTCGAGGATCAGGAACATCGCGTAGGTGACGAGGACGAGCAGCACTTCGTCGCGGCCGTAGAAGAACCGTAGCAGGCCGCGCTCGGTGAGCGGCGCCATCAGCGCGGCGACGGCGACCGCGGCGAGCAGCATCGCGACCAGGCTGAACGCGGGCGCCCATTTCAGCGTCGCCGCCCAGCCGACGAAGCTCGCCGCGGCGTAGGCGCCGAGCGCGTAAAAGCTGCCGTGCGCGATATTGAGGATCTTGAGGACGCCGAACACCAGCGTCAGGCCGACCGCGACGATGAACAGCCACGACGCATAGGTCAGGCCGTCGATCAGGATCGTGACGACGGCGTTCACGACGGCGCCGCGATGCGCGCTACGGGCAGCCCTTCGCGCCGGGGAAGCCGGCCTTGATCCAGTCCTCCGACTTCATGTTCGGCGGCGGATTGACGCACTCGGCCGGGAAGCGAAGGATGTCGTCGAGGACGACCATCTTCTTCGCCGCGTCGTAGCGCGTCTTGCCGATCGCCGTGTCCTGGATCGCCTGGTGGCCATCGCCGAGCGCCATCCGGATGCGACCCGCGGGCGAATCCCACTCGAGGCCCGTCAGCGCGGCGGCGAGCTGCTCACCGGTTGGCTTCTTGCCGCCGTTGGCCGCCATCGCCTTCTCGACCGCGAGCTTCAGGCCGAGCAGCGACTGCACCATGCGGTAGGGCGCCTGCACCGGGTAGACGTTGTAGGCCTTCGAGTACAGATCCCACCACCAGTCGTTGAGTGCCGACTTCGGCGACATCAGCCCGTACGCGCCGCGCGCGCCGAGGATGACGCCGTCGGGCATCTTGTCGCCGAGGCCGGGCAGGACGTGGTCGGCCGCGGAGAAGACGACCTGGGTCCGCTTGAAGAGGCCGCGTGGCGCGGCTTGCAGGATGAAGGCCTGCAGGTCGCCGCCCCACAGGCTCGAGTGCGTCACGTCGGCCGGCTTGGCCATGAGCGCCGAGATCTCGGTGCCGTACTGGCCGGCGCCGAACTTAGGCAGCTGGTCCTCGCCGGGCTTGGCGGCCGGGTAGAGCTTCTCCATCGACAACGTGAAGTCCTTCTTCGAGTCCTGGCCCCAGGCGTAGTCCTGGTTGATCAGGTTGAAGTTCTCGATCTTGACGTTGCGCGACTTCAGGTAGCGCACGAGCGCGACGTTGTCCATCGCCGCGTGCGAGGCGGTGCGGAACACGTACTGCAGCTTGTTGTCCTCGAAGATGCGTGGCGTTCCGCAGTCGTAGAGGATGAGGAAGCGCTTCATTTCCTCGGCGACCGGCGCGACCGCGAGGCAGTCTCCCGAGCCGACGTAGCCGACGACTGCGTCGACCTTCTCGCGGTCGTAGAGGTTGCGCAGCTCCTGCACCTGCTTGGTCGCGCCGCCGTTCTCGTCGACGTAGACCGCCTCGATCTTCATGCCGCCGAAGCCAGGCTTGTTGTACGGCGCCGGCGCTGCGCCCTTGTTGAACGCGTCGACCAGCACCTTGGCGCCGTTGACCGCCGGGATGCCGAAGCTTTCGGCTGCCTGGCCCGAGAGGAAGCTGACGATGCCGAGCCTGAAGGTCTCCTGCGCCTGAGCGCTTCCGGCGCAAAGCGAGGCGCCGACGAACGCGAGAGCGATAGCACGCGAGAATCGATTCCTTGTCATTCCTCTGTCTCCTGTGGGTGCCGCGCTGGACGGCCGCGGCGGATGGTTCGCCGGCGGCATCTTTGTCCGCCGCCATCGGCGTCGATAGCTGAATTACCCGGAGGGCGCATGGGCGGACCGCTTGCCAGCCTCGGAAGCGCCACGCCGCAGCCCGACGTCGCCCCTCTCTTTCTCGCGGTCTGGCCCGACGCCGCGGCGCGCGCGCAGCTCGCCGCCTACCGCGACGGCTGGCGCTGGCCGCCGGGCGCAAGGTCGGTGGCCGACGACAAGCTGCATCTCACGCTGCACTTCATCGGTGTCTTCGATCGGGCGCGCGTCGCCGCGCTGGCGGGCGCGCTGGCGCGGGTGACGACGCTTCCCACGGTGTTGCGCGCCGATCGGCCCGAGGTCTGGCGTGGCGGGATCGCGGTGCTCCGTCTGAGCGCCGACGCGCACCTCTTGGCGTTGCACGGCGCGACCGGCGACGTCTTGCACGCCGAAGGGATCGCTCTCGATCCGCGGCCGTTCGCACCGCACGTGACGCTCGCGCGTCGGGCGCGCGGCAGTGCGGCGCCGAGCGAGCCGGCAGCGCTCGCGTGGCCGGTGCGCGGATTCACGCTGGTCGAGTCGGTCCGCGCGCCGAGCGCGCGTTACGACGTCATCGCTTCCTTCGGCGGCGACGCAGGGCCGGCGCTCGAACGCGGCGGGGTCACGCCGGCGTGAACACGATCAGGATGCCGCAGGCCTCGCGCGGCGCGACGACGATTGCAGAGGGCGTTCGCGCGTGCGCGACCTCGCCGCGGGCGAGCGCCGTGGCGGCTTCGGCGAGCGAGCGCGTCCTGAGAACCATTCCGACCGGGCCGGACGGAAGAAGCCCGGTCAGGTCGCTGCCCGCGTAGCGCGCGGCAAGCGCCTGCGCGGTCTGGAAGCGGATCGCGCTGTTGCCGGTGTCGACCGCCCAAGCGCCGTCGGGCTCGGCTTCGGGCGTGCCTGCGAACAGGCGGGCGACC
>DASXXO010000341.1:0-4753 GCA_036503045.1 Caldimonas sp.
CTGGGTCGCGCCGTCGGGGCGGAGCGCGCCGAGGCCGTCGGACATCATCACCGCGCAGTAGGGGCAGGCGGTCGCGATCGTCGCCGGCGAGCGCTCGAGCGCCTGCTCGACGCGGGCGACGTTGATGCGGGTGCCGATCGTCTCGTCGATCCACATGCGGCCGCCGCCGGCGCCGCAGCACATCGACTTCTCCCGCGTCAGCGCGAACTCGATCGGCTTGTCTCGCGACAGGCGCGCGACGACCGCGCGCGGCGCGTCGTACTCGCCGTTGTGCCTGCCGAGGTAGCACGGGTCGTGGTAGATCACGCGCTCGAGCGATGCGTCGACCTCGATGCGCCGGTCGGCGAGCAGCTCGGCGATCACCTGCGTGTGGTGCACCACCTCGATCTTCAGGCCGAGCTCGGGGTACTCGTTGCGCAGCGAGTTGAGCGCGTGCGGGTCGCACGTGACGATGCGCCGGACGCCGAGCTCGCCGAGCGTCGCCGCAAGCGTGGTCGCAAGCTGGCGGAACAGCATCTCGTTGCCGACCCGGCGCACGCATTCGCCGGTCGACCCTTCGGCGGCGCCGAGGATGGCGAAGCGAACGCCGGCCTGCTGCAGGATGCGAACCAAGGCGCGCGCGATCTTCTGGCCGCGCGGGTCGTACGACATCGCCGAGCCGACGTAAAAGAGATAGTCGAGCCCCGCGGCCTCGGCGGCGTCGTGCACGACCGGGACATCGAGCCCGGCGGCCCACGCGGCGCGCTCGCGCGCTGGCAATCCCCAGGGGTTGCCTTCGGCCTCGTACGCTTCGAACAGATGCTTCAGCTCGTGCGGGAACTCGCCGGCGATCATCACCTGGTGCTGGCGCATGCGGAAGAACTTGTCGAGGTGCTCGAGCTCGATCGGGCACGCCGCCTCGCAGTAGCCGCAGGTCGTGCACGCCCAGAGCGTCTCGTCGGCGATCACGGGGCCGACCAGCGCGGGCAGCTTCGCCTCGGGGTCGCCGGAGACGACCAGGGCGCGGCTCGCGACCAGATGATGCTTGAGGCTGTCGTTGACCATCTTCAGCGAGAGGGGCTTTCCGGTCAGATGGGTCGGGCACGCGTCCTTGCAGCGGCCGCATTCGGTGCAGGTGAATGCGTCGAGGCCGTCCTTCCAGGTCAGGTCGCGCGCGTCGCGCACGCCGGCGCGCATCTGCGACTCGTCCTCGGCCTCCATGAGCTTGTCGAGGTCGACCGTCGGCACGCGGTTCCCGGGCCGGCCGCGCCGGAAGTAGAGCGTCGGCAGCGCGGTGACGATGTGGAAGTGCTCGCCGAGCGGCAGGATGACGAGAAACGACAGTACGACCACCATCTGGGTCCAGTAGAAGAACCGGTAGCCGACCTCGAGCGCCGGCTGCGACAGCCCGCTCAACGCGCCGGCGATCGCGCTGCCCGCGAAGGCCCAGGAGCGCTCGTGTGCGACCTGCGGAAAGCGCTCGGCGAGGAGCGCGAAGCGGAAGCCGTCGAACGCGAAGTCGGTCACCATGATCGCCAGGATCAGCCCGAGGACGAGAACCGCCTCGCGGTTGCGCTCCAGGCGCGCCGGCCTGGCGACGAAGCGTCGATGGAGCCCATACAGCACGGCGACGGTGACGGCGATCTCGATGCCGTCCTTGAACGCCGCGAACGGGCCGCCGAACGCGTCCGGGAACGATGCGCTCTCGGCGAAGCCGATCGCGATCAGCTGGAGCTTGCGCAGCAGCAGCGAAAGAAAGCCTAGAAAGATCACGGCGTGCATCACGCCCGGTCGCCATTCGCGCCGGACCATGCGACGCTGGAGCAGCCCGTTGACGACCACGGTGCGCAACCGCGCGAGCGGCGCATCCCAGCGCGGCTCGGGCTGCAGCGCGAGCACGATCGCGAGCTTTCGCCAGGCGAGCGCGGCGAAGCCCGCGAAGGCGAGCAGCAGGAGCGCGCTGATGCCGGCTGGACCCATCGCGCGCCGCTCAATAACGGCCGTGCTGCTTGACGACGTAGTTGGTCAGCTCGGACGCCTGAGTCGACAACCGCGTCTGCAGCGCATGGGTGGCGAGCAGGATTGCACGCATCACCCCGTACAGCAGGCGGGGCTCGCTGTCGATCAGGCTCTCGAGGCGCGTCCGTTCGAGCAATAGGACGTGCGCAGCGCTGGTCGCTAGGAGCGTCGCGTAGCACGGCGTCCCATCGAGGAAACCGAGCTCGTGCCCGAAGTCGCCCGCGCGCAGCGTCGCCAGCACGGTCTCGCCCGGCGTTCCGCGGTGGCGCACGACGTCGAGCGTTCCGTCGACGACGATGACGAGACGGTCATCGACCGTTCCCTCGCGCGCGATCACCTCGCCGGCGGTGAACGTCTCGCCGCGGACCAGGCCCGCGATCACTTCGACCTGCTGCTGCGACAGTCCGGCACCGAGCGGAGAGGTCCGGACGGCGTCGTGGAGGGAAATCTCTTTCATGGGGCCTCCAAGGAAAGCTTTGCGGCGCGCTTGACGAACGCGTCCATCATCGACCGCGAGACGATGTCGACGGCCGGCCTGGCGAGCTGGCCGAGCAACCCGTCGGCGATGTCGTACGAGACGTCGAACTCGATCTTGCAGCCGAGGTCGCCGAGCGGCGTCAGCCGCCAGTCGCAGTCGAAACGCCGGAACGGGCCGTCGACGAGCCGCACGTGCAGCCATTCCGGGCGCCGCTTCGGGTTGCGCGTGCGGAGCGAAAAGCGGCCGTGCCGATACGAGAAGTCGACCTTGGCGGCGACCCAGTCGTCGCTCCGTTCGAGGATCGTCGCGCCGACGCACCAGGGCACGAACTCCGGGTAGCGCTCCGCCTGCTCGATGACATCGAACACGCGTTCCACCGAGTACGGGACGAGCACCGAACGTCGGACTTGCACCGATCCTTCCTTCGCCGAACGGGGTCAGGCTCACGCCAGCACGGTTGCACATACTGCCACTCCACCATCACCTTGCTCCCAGGCCGGCTGTAAAGGGATGACCCAGGTCAAGAAAGTAAAGCGCTTGCGATGTGCGCTTGCGGGTCGTACCGCCCCGGCGCGTAAGACCTTCGGTCACCTTCCCATTTACGGCGATCTCGGTCAGACTCGCGCCGAGCGCCGCCGGGTGACTGCCAGCGCTCGCCACCTTGCTCCTCGGGCCGCCGCCGGCTGACCCGGGTCAGGACCTTTCACGAGACCGCCTTGAAGGAAACCGAGATCATGACCAAGCTTCCGTTCACCCTCGCTGCCGCCGCCGTGTCGTTCGCGTTCGCGGGCAGCGCGTTGGCCGGGCCGGCCGAGGACATCATCGCGAAGGAAAAGTGCGGCAACTGCCACACCGCCCAGACGACCAAGAAGGCTCCGTCGTGGGCTTCGGTGGCCACGAAACTCAAGGGCGACCCGGCCGCCGAAGACAAGATCGTCCAGTTCCTGAAGACCGGCGGCTCCGAGGATCACAAGAAGGTCGCCGCGAGCGACGCCGACCTGAAGGCGGTCGCGCAAGTCGTGCTCTCGTCCAAGTAGCCGAGGAGAGCCGGCATGGCGGTGGCGAAGCCCCCGGGGGCGATCCGCAGGGCGCTGCGCTGGCTCTTTTCGCCATCGGCGCGATGGTCGGTGTTCGCGCTGGTCCTGGTCGGGCTCGTGATCGGCGCCGTCGCGGTGATCGGCACGCAGGTCGCCGTCGCGGCGACCGGCACCACCGAGTTCTGCGGCACGACGTGTCACTCGCACGAGAAGTTCGTCTACCCCGAACACAAGCTCTCGATCCATTACGCGAACCGTACCGGCGTTCGGCCGGAATGCGCCGACTGCCATGTGCCGCACTCGTACCCGGCCAAGCTGTTCGTCAAGGCCGAGAAAGGCATCGCCGACGCAGTGGCCGAGATGCGCGGCACGATCGCCACGCAGGAGAAGTTCGATCACGAGCGCTGGCGCCTCGCCAACAAAGTGTGGGACGAGATGCGCGCGGACAACTCGGCGAACTGCCGGCACTGCCACGACCCGGCCGCGTGGGATCCCGCAAAGCAGTCCGAGGACGCCACCCGGTCGCACAAGAAGTTCCTCTCCGGCAAGGCCACCTGCATCGACTGTCACACCGGCGTCGCGCACAAGGATCCGGAAGAGCCGAAGGAGCCGACGAAGCCCGCCGATGCCTCGCGGCAGTTGCACGACAAAGTGCTCGGCGGAGCATCACCGGGTGCTGACGCAAGCACGGTGAGAACGCCACCAGCGGTGTTGCCGGTGTCCTGATCGCCTCTGCGCCACACCTAGACCAAGGTCCAATAGGCGACGAATTCGGCGAAATTTATGGTTGAGTCGCCAATGGAACGGGGAGCCATCGGTATTAACAGCAGCAGGAGTCCCCCACAGTTCCTGATGTAGATCAACTTTGTGTGCGTGGAGGGCTGCGACAGTCCTCGCACGCAACGGCGACCACCGGCGCCGGCGATCGTGTTTCCGTAAAGCACCTGGGCAGGAGGATGGCGATGGGCAAGCAACGGACCCCGCATTGGCTTGCGGTCGCCATCGCCGCGGCGCTGATCGCATCGCTTTCCGCTTGCGGCGGCGGCGACACGGGGCCTGGAGGCCCCGCCGGGCCGCCGGGAGCCGCAGGACCTCCAGGACCCGCGGGCCCCCCCGGGACTCCCGGCTCAGGCGGCGGCGGTGGCGGCGGTTCGGGCGCGACGAATATCGGCAGCAACGGGCTCACCAACCCAGACGCGATCGCGGCCAATGCGGCGTTGTGGGCCGCTCTGGAGCCGAC
>DASXXO010000342.1:0-9921 GCA_036503045.1 Caldimonas sp.
CGGAGCACGTGCCGTTCGCGGTCGCGTACCTCGCCGCGGCCGCCGCGTGCACTGCTCTGCTCACCTTCTACGGCTCATTCGTGTTGCGCGGCGGCCGCGCCGGCGCGGCGTTCGGCGCCGCCGCCGCCCTCTACGGCGCGCTCTACGCGCTGCTGCAGCTCGAGCAGACTGCGCTCTTGCTCGGCTCGTTGATGCTGTTCGCCGTGCTTGCGGCGCTGATGGTCGCGACGCGCCGGATCGACTGGTACGGCCTGTTCGCGCGGATGCGCGCCGAGAGCAGCGCGCCGGCTCAGGTGGCGACCGCCGGCACGCCGCCGGCGCCGCTCTGAGGACCGCCGCGACGCCGCGTCAGACGCCGAAGATCTTCTTCAACGCGAACGGCGCGACGACCTCGAGCTGGTCGTAGCGGCAAGCTTGCGGCGGCTTGTCGGCGCGCCAGCGAACGAAGGTCGTGGCGTGGCGGAAGCGCTCACCCTGCAGGTGGTCGTACTTGACCTCGCAGACGCGCTCCGGCCGAAGCGGCTGCCACGAAAGGTCCTTGCCGGCGCTCCAGCGGCTGGTCGCGCCGGGCATGCGCTGCGCGGCAGATGGATCGGCGTTTTGACCTGCCCAGCCGCGCCACGGGTGGTTCGCGAGGGCGTCGCGGCGCAGCGGCGCGAGCTCCTTGGCCAAATGGCGGCGCACATCCATCGTGAACGACGAGGTCACGCCGACGTGGTGCAGCACGCCGACGTCGTCGTACAGGCCGAGCAGGAGCGAGCCGATCGCCTCCGCGCCGCCTTCCTCGGTGCTTTTGTGCCAGCGAAAGCCCGCGACGACGCAGTCGGCCGTGCGCACGTGCTTGATCTTCAGCATCGCGCGCTTGCCCGGCTGGTATGGCGCGTCGAGCGGCTTGGCGACGACGCCGTCGAGGCCTGCGCCTTCGAACTCGCGCAGCCACCTTTCGGCGACGGCGCCTTCGCGCGTCGCCGGCGTCAGGTAGAGCGGCGGTCGCGCCTCGGCGAGCAGTCGCTCGAGCGCCGACCGGCGTTTCTCCTGCGACAGGTCGAGGAGGCTGTTGCCGCCGGCGGCGAGGAGATCGAAAGCGACGAACGACGCTGGCGTCGCGACCGCGAGCTTGGCGACGCGCGACGCCGCCGGATGCAGCCGCTGCTGCAACGCGTCGAAGTCGAGACCCTTCGCACCGACGACGACGATCTCGCCGTCGACGATCGAGCCGTCGGGCAGCAGTGCGATGAGCGCCTCGTCGAGCTCGGGAAAGTAGCGGTCGAGCGGGCGCAGGTCGCGGCTCTGGATCGTCACCTGGTCCGCATCGGGGCGAAAGACGATGGCGCGAAATCCATCCCATTTCGGCTCGAACAGGAAGCCGCCTTCGGGCGGCAAGGCTTCGACCGACTTGGCGAGCATCGGCTCGATCGGGGCCGGCGCGAGAACCACCTTGGCCTGCGGCGCTGCACTGCTTCGTCGGGTCGCCATGGTCGCGTCGACTCTAGCGACTTTGCAGGCACCGAAGGGGCTGGCAAGGGCATGACATGATCGGCCGCACCTTGGCATCGATCCCGCTCGACTCCGCCGCACGCCGCGCCGCGACGACCTGGCTCGGCCGCGGCCTGCTGTTCATCGCCACCGTTCTCCTGCTCGAGCACGCCCGACCGCTGCTCCTGCCGGTGACGATCGCGATCGTCTTCACCTTCGTGCTGGCGGCGCCCGTGCGGGCGCTCCGGAGTGCCGGCGTGCACGAGTACATCGGCGCGGCGCTCGTCATCGCCGCCGTCCTCGGCGCTGCTGCGCTGCTCCTCATGCTCGTCGCTGCGCCAGCGGCGGCGTGGTGGTCGCGCGCGCCGCTGATCGTCCATGGTCTGGTCGAGGCGCTGCAGCGCTGGCAGGACGCGCTCTTTCCGTACGCGACGCCGGCGCCGCTCATCCGTTCGCCGTCGAGCGTCGCGCCCGATTCGCTCGGCGAGCGGCTGGCCAGCGAGGGCTGGATCTTCACCCGCCTGGCGATCGGCGAGACGATCTCGTTCGCGCTCTCCGCGTCGGCGACGGTGATCCTGCTCTACTTCCTGCTCGCGTCCGAGCGCTGGTTGGTGATCGCGACCGTCAACGCGGTGCGCCGCCCGCGCGCACGCGCGCTGTTCCTCTCCGGCGTTCGGCAGGCGCAGCGCGACATCGGCCTCTTCATCCGCACCATGAGCCTGGTCAACGTCGCGCTCGGCGTCGCGACCGGCCTGGCGCTTTGGATGCTTGGTCTGCCCAACCCGGTGCTCTGGGGCACGACCGCGGCGATCCTCGCCTTCATCCCGTACCTCGGGCCGCTCCTCATCACCTTGCTGCTGCTCCTGGCCGGCAGCGTCACCTTCGGCACCGGCCCGGAGATGCTCGGGCCGCCCGCGGCGTTTCTCCTGCTGCACGGCCTCGAGGCGAACTTCCTGAGCCCGATGATCATGGGCCACCGGCTGCGCCTGCGCCCGGTGTTCGTCTTTCTTGCGGTGATGGTCTGGGGCTGGCTCTGGGGGCTCGCGGGCGCTTTCCTGGCCGTGCCTTTGCTGCTTGCCCTTCGCGCTTTCTGCAAGCGGACACGCACACTCCGTCTGGTCTGTATCTACCTTGAAGACGACTAGGCCGGGGCGGGCAGTCACGGCGCCGTCACCGGCCGGGGCGATGATCGCTGCCGGATGCGGCCGCGTCCTACCCCGTACCGGCATGGGACTTGCCAGAATCTTGCGATGGACCGAGCTGCCCGCCCGATGCGCATCGCCTACGTCACCGACACCTTTCCTCCCGAGCTGAATGGCGTCTCGCTGACGGTCGAGCGGGCGGTGCGGTTTCTGCGCTCGCGCGGCCACAACGTCGAGCTGATCCGGCCGCGCCAGCCGGGCGAGGCGGCGCTCGACGCAAGCGACGAATTGCGCACCATGGGGTGGGTGATTCCGGTCTACCGCGACCTTCGCTTCGGAATTGCCCGGATCGGCCCGCTGATGCACCGCTTCCAGCAGACCAAGCCGGAGCTCGTCCATCTGGCGACACCCGGCCCGCTTGCCTGGGCCGCACTCGCCGCGGCGCGGGCGCTCGGCATTCCGACGACGTCCGACTTCCGCACCAACTTCCACCGCTACAGCCGCTTTTACGGGCTCGGCGCGTTCGCGACGCAGCTGCTCGGGCTGATGCGGCGCTTCCACAACCTGACTCAGCTCACCTTCGTGCCGACGCGTGCCTGCGCGCGCGAGCTCGGCGAATTCGGTTTCCACAACCTGACGGTGGTCGGGCGCGGCGTCGACAGCGTGGGCTTCGCCCCGGCGCACCGCAGCGCCGAGCTGCGCCGACAATGGCACGCCGAGAGCGCGCCAGTGCTGCTCATGGTCGGCCGTATCGCCGCGGAAAAGAACGTCGAGCTCGGCGTGCGCGCATTCGAGCGTGCGCGCCGTGCTCGACCGGGGATGCGCATGGTCGTGGTCGGCAACGGCCCGGCGCGCGCACGGCTGGCGGCGGCGCACCCGGAGGTGCGCTTTGTCGGCGTGCAGCGCGGCGCCGCGCTGGCGGCGCACTACGCCTCGGCTGACCTGTTCCTCTTCCCGAGTCTCACCGACACCTTCGGCAACGTCGTCATGGAGGCGCTCGCCTCCGGACTGCCGGTGGTCTCGTTCGCCGCCGCGGCCGCCGCCGAGCATGTCGCCGACGGCGTCAGCGGCCGTCTCGTCGCGGCGGGCGACGAGGCCGCGTTCATCGCCGCGGTCTGCTCGCTCACTGCGCGCGGCGTCTCGCTCGAACCGATGCGCGCAGCCGCGATCGCCGCGGCACGCCGCGTAACCTGGCCCGAGGTGCTGCTGCGCTTCGAGGCCCGTCTGGAAGACACCATCCATGCACTGGAAGCGCCGTCACCAAGCGTTGCCGTCGTGGCCTGAACAGCCCTCCACCTCCTGGCTGGAGCGCGAGATCTGGATCGCGAGAGAGCGCTCGGTCGCGCTCTGGATGCACGGCGCGGCGACGCGTGCCTGGGTCGTGCGCCTGCTCGACTGGGTGAGCCGGATCGGCGACGGCTGGCTCTGGTACGCGATCATCGTCTGGCTGCCGATCACGCACGGCGCGGTCGGCACTTCGGCATCAGTGCGCATGATCGGCGTCGGTGCCGTCAACGTGGTCCTGTACAAGATCGTCAAGCGCTGGATCGCGCGGCCGCGCCCGTTCCACACCTGCCCCGGAATCCGTGCCTGCGCTCGCTCGCTCGACGAGTTCAGCTTCCCGAGCGGGCACACGCTCCACTCGGTCTCGTTCAGCCTGATCCTGACCGTGTACTACCCGATCTTCGCTCTGTTCGTCTGGCCCTTCACGCTGCTGGTCGCGGTCTCGCGCATCATCCTCGGGCTGCACTATCCGAGCGACGTCATCGTCGGCGCACTGATCGGCGCGGCGACGGCAGCGGTCAGCTTCAATCTGCTCTAGTCAGTCACCACACCGTCGCAGCGGCCTGGTCGGCGCGCGCATGACGCATGAACTCCGCGACGGTCGCGGGCTTTCGCCCATGGAGCGCGCGCGCGAGGATCCTCTGCCACGACCTGCGCACCGGCGCGAAGTCGGCATCGCGCGGGTGCAGCTCGATTCTCAGCAGCGGGTTGCGTCGCTCGAGCACATCGACGAATCCGTTCCAGGCGAGCGACGTGCTCCGCCGCCATGCGCTCGACGTGCTGTAAACGATGCTCTGGCTCGGCACCGCAATCTGCGTCGGCAGGTGGATCAGCTGGCGCAGGGTCGCCGTGTAGTCGAACGGGCGCTCCAGCAACGCGGCCCGCGCTTCCGGGCCGAGCAGCCACGCCGGTGCGACGAAGCCCGACAGCGGCCAGCGATTTCTTGCGAACCATTCGATGCCGACGTCGATCCGCTCGAGCGCTTGCTTGTGCGAGAGCGACCAGAACTCGCCTTCGCCGCGCGTGTAGTGCGAGCGCCGCAGCGTGTCGATCGCGCCTTGCGGCCGGCCCGGATCGCGGTGCGTGCAACCGTGCAGCGCGAGCTCGTCGCCGCGGCGCTGCCGGTCGCTGAGCCAGGCCTCGAATTCGCGGCTCGGCGCTTCGTCGTGATAACGCGGGACCGCGAGGATGGTCAACGGCGCGTCGCCCGCGACCTGGCGGATCGCCACGAGCACCCGAGCGCACGCGTGCCGCGTCGACGGCGCCGCGTCGTGCAGGACGACGCACACGGTCGAATTGCGCGCGCCGTCGCGGCTCATCGTTGCAAAGTCTCGACCGCGGCGGAACGCGCGCTCGCCGTCGTCCGGGTCGCGCGCTCGCCGACCAGGCGCAGATAGTGCTCGACGAGGCCCGGGAAGAGGCGCTCCCAGTCGCTCGCCTCGGCGCGCAGGCGCGCTGCGCGCGATCGCCCGCTGCGATCTTCGACGAAGAGCGTCGCGATCGATTCGGCGAAATCGCCGGCACGTGCGCCGCGCACCGCGACCGCGCCGATACCGTCCGCGAGCTCGGCGAGGCCTTCGGCATCGCGCAGCACCGCCGGCGTCCCGCACGCCATGGCTTCGAGCGCCGAGAGGCCGAACGTCTCCTGGTCGCCGGCGTGGACGAACGCGTCGGCGCTCGCCAGCACGGTCGCGAGTTCGCGCGTCGAGGCGACGAACGGCCGCACGACGACTCGCTCACCGGCCGGGGGCGGTGCCGGACCTGCGCCGACTGCGAGCAGGACGTACGGCGCGCCGAGGCGTCGCACCGCCTCGGCGAGAACCTCGAGTCGCTTCTCGGGCGCGAACCTGCCTGCGTACACGAGGAGCCGCGTCGCGTCGCTCCAGCCCTGGCGCTCGCGCCAGGATCGGTCGCGTGCCTCGGGACGGAAGACCGTCGTGTCCACGCCGAGCGGCTGGCAGGCGACGCGCTCGACTCCCCACCCCCGCAGGTGCGCCGCCATGCCGAGGCTCGGCGCGAGGACCAGGTCGAAGCGCCGGTAGAGGTGGCGCGCGTAGCGTTCGGCCGCTCGCGCCGCTGCGCCGGCGAGGCGCGCTCCGGCGGCGAGCCGCGCCATCGCGACGATGTTCGAATGGCAATAGGCGAGCACCGGGACGCCGAGCGTCTGCGCGGCGTCGAGCGCGCCCCACGCGACGCGGTAGGGATCGCCTGCTTCGATCAGGTCGGGTGCGAGGTCGCCGATGACGCGTGCGATCGCGCGTCGGCGCATCGGCAGCCGATAGCCGCCACTGCCCGGCAGCGGCCACGACGGCAGAGTCGCGCCGGTCACGCTCGCGCCGGCGACGCGCGGCACAGCGAGGGTGTGGCGCCAGTGCGGCTGCGACGCGAGCCAGTCGTGCTTGGTCTGCAGGTACCGACGCACGCCGCCTCCGGTGGGACTCCAGAACATCGTCGCGTCGACGAGGTGGAGAGGATCGCTCATCGCGGGCATTGTGCCGAAGCGGAGTCGCGGGACGGCGTCCGGGACTCCGCGGCGGACTCGAATCAGCGCGTCGTTGCGCGCACTGCTGCACGCCGGGAGTCGAGCGACACCGGCCTGAAGCCATGCCGGTTCGCGGCTGCAGGCGCTGCCGCCAGGGCCACCTCGGCCGGCTCGGGCGTCAAGGCCTTCTGCAGGGGTTTGAACGGGAGCGCGCTCGAAGCCACCGATCGAAGGACCGCACGGCCCTTATCCATAACGCTTCTTGCCGTCTCGTCGTTTTGGTCGGTCGCCGGATCGCCTCCCTGGGGTCTTTCCAACGGCAAGCACGATGCCCATTCCATCCCGCGTTCGCGGCCCGATTCGGTCGCGTGCCCGGGACGGGCATACGCATTGCCCCCTCGCGAGATCGAAACGGACACCGAAGGGGTTCCCATGCAACGACTACCCCGGCCAGCATCGCTGCTCCTGTCAGGCGGCGTCGCCGTCGCGCTCGTTTTCGCCTCGCTCCTCGCCGGGTGCGACAAGGCACGCGAACCGCGAGCGACCGGCGCCAGCGCGCCGGCGAGCGCCGCTTCGCAATGAGCGAACGGGCGGACGATGGCGGCGACGCACCGCGCGACAAAGCCGAAGCGACTGCGCGCAAACAGCGCGAGATCCAAGGCGCGCAGGATCGCAAGGACCGCGAGAACGGAGGCCGCGTAGGCCAAGCCGGCGACGAGGCGGCCCAGGCGGGAGCGCGCGAGCACTCAGATCGGCTTCCGGCGCAGCACTTGCAAGAGCCCGGTAGCGAGGGCGCGCCGGCCGGGAAGGTGGCCGAGTTCGGCAAGGACACCGAGATGAAGCGGCCCGCGCAGCCCGAGGAGCTTTCGCCCGCGTACGTGTTCCTCGCCTCGCCGATCTGCTCGGGCTACATCAATGGCATCGTTCTGCCCGTGACCGGAAGCCTAGGCGCGATCTGAAGCGACCGGTCGCCGCTCACGCGGCGGCGCGCTCGACGCCGATCGCCTTCATCGCTTTGGCCGCGCTCTGCCGGGCCTGCACGTAGTCGCGCCACGGATCGTCGCCGCACTCCTCGATCCGCTCGTGGACGTTGCGGATCGTCCAATGGGCACCGCCGGTGATTGTGCCGAGCTCTTCCCAGGCACACGTGACCGAGACGCCGAGCCCCGGGCGCGCACGCGCCGACCACGCGCACGCGGTCGTCGCGCCGAAGCCGTTGCGCAGGTAGTCGACGAAGATCCGGCCGACGCGGTTCTTCGGCCCGCTCCGGGCGACGAAGCGCTCGGGAATCGTCGCTGCCATGTGCTCGACGATGCGCTTGGCGAGCTCCCTCACCGTGTCCCAGTCTTCCTTGGGAGCTAGCGGGACGACGACGTGCAGCCCCTTGCCGCCGCTCGTCTTCAGGAAGCTCCGGAGGCCGAGCTGCTCGAGGAGGGAATGCATCAGCTCGGCGCCTTCCTGCATCTTTCGCCAAGCGAGGCCTTCGCCAGGATCGAGGTCGAAGACGATCCGGTCGGGATGTCCCGTGTCGCGCGTTGTCGCGTTCCAGGTGTGGAACTCGATCACGTTGGCCTGCGCCGCGCCGATCAGCGCGGTGAACGAGTCGACCTCGACCATCGGCTCGTGGTCGGGCGAGATCTTCGGGTCGAGCTTGCGCAGCTCCGGAATGCGCAGCGCGCCGGCGTGGCGCTGGAAGACGAGATGGCCGGCGAGTCCGCCGGGCGCGCGCACCAGCGACACCGGTCGTTCGACGAGGTGCGGCAGGATCAGGCGCGACGCATCGAGGTAGTGGTTGACGATGTCGAGCTTGGTGATGCCGGTCGTGGCATCGACGATGCGCTCGGGATGGCTGATGCGCACGCCCTCGACGGTCGCATCGTGGCTGCCCTTCGCCGCCTTGCTGCTCTTTGCGGGGGCGCGCGACTTCGCTGGCGTGCCGGTCTGCGCCGCTTCGCCGCTCTTCGTCCCTCTGCTTGTCTTCGCCGGCGGCGCCGGCAGCTCGCGGCTGATCGCGCCGGCATCCTTGTCGTCGCGCAAGCCGTGGAAGACCGCGTGGCGGATGCGCCCGTCGGGAGTCCATTCGCCGAACGACACCTCGGCTACCAGCACCGGCTGCACCCAGTGGCCGCGCACGTCGCGTGGCTTCTCGAAGAACGGCGTCGTCCCGGCAGGGATCGCCGCGAGCGCCTGCTTCACCGAGCGAAGCGTCTTCTGGTCGAAGCCGCTGCCGACGCCGCCCGCGAAGCGCAGCTGGCCGGCCTCGTCGTGGATGCCGAGCAGGAGCGAGCCGATGCCGGTGCGCGAGCCTTGCGGGTCGGTCCAGCCGCCGACCACGAACTCCTGGCGCTGCGTGCACTTGAGCTTGATCCAGGTCGGGCTGCGGCGCGACACGTAAGGCGCGTCGGAGCGCTTGCCGATCATCCCCTCGAGGCGCATGCGGCAGGCGTTCTCCAGCAGCTCCTCGGGCGACGATTCGAAGTCCTGGCTGAAGCGGATGCGCTCGGTCGGCGGCGCGCGCTCGAGCAGCGCGGCGAGGAGCGCGCGCCGCTCGGCGAGCGGGACGTTGCGCAGGTCGTGGCCGCCCCAGTACGGCAGGTCGAAGACGAAGTACTGGATCTCGTCGACGCGCGCCGACTCGAACGCGTTCTGCAGCGCGTTGAAGTCGGGTACTCCGTTCGCGCCGTTGACGACGATCTCGCCGTCGAGCCAGCCCGAGCCGATCGCGAGCGCGCGCACCGCATCGACCAGCCCCGCCATGCGCGCCGACCAGTCGTTGCCGCGCCGCGTGAACAGGCGCACGTCGCCGCTTGCTTCGTCGATGCGCGCGAGCAGGCGGTAGCCGTCGAACTTGATCTCGTAGCTCCAGCCCGGATCGCGCGGCGCTTCGCTGACCAGCGTCGCGAGCTGCGGCAGGAGTGTTGCCGGCAGACGCGCCTCGACCGCTCCGGCCGGAACCGACGGCGCGCTCAGGCGGCGCTCGGTGCGCGTCGAGCGCGCCGCCGTTTCCTGCGCCGCCTTGGCAGGCGCCTTGCGCTTCGCCGCGTTCGTCGGCGCCGCTTTCTTCGCGGCACCGCTGCGTGCGGTTCGCTTGACGCCATCGGCGGCCGCTTCCTTCGGCGCGGCCGTCGGCTTCGTCTCGATCGTCATCTCGGAGAGGACGCTCGCGGGCTCGGCGTCGACCACGCTGTACTCGGACGCCGGCCGCGCCGCGTCGTCGCGCTCCTTGATGAGGAGCCACGGCTCCTGACGTTCGCCGGCGTGGCCGTGCATGCGCACCAGCGTCCAGCCGCCGTTGAGCTTCTTGCCGTGGAGGCGGAACTTGAGCTTGCCGTCGCGGTAGCCGGCGTGCGCGTCGCCGACCGGCTCCCACGTGCCGTTGTCCCAGACGATCACCTTGCCGGCGCCGTACTGGCCTTTCGGGATCGTCCCTTCGAAGCGGCCGTAGTCGATCGGATGGTCCTCGACGTGCACCGCCATGCGCTTGTCGGCGGGGTCGAGGCTCGGTCCTTTCGGCACGGCCCAGCTCTTCAGCGAGCC
>DASXXO010000343.1:0-5007 GCA_036503045.1 Caldimonas sp.
GCGCTGAGCAGGGCCGGCGACATGTCGGCGATCGGCACCCAGGCCAGCCGGCGGACGCTGGCGTCGACACGCAGGGTCTGCAGCGCCATGCCGTTCCGATCGAGCAGGGTGATGTCGGAGGGTCGGTGCGCGGCCTTGACTTGCGCGAACGTCGGCAAGGCATTGGCCGCGCCCGCCAGCAGGGCGAGGGCCGCGGCCAGCGCGGCGGATCGCCAGGCGCGGCTTGCGCTCAAGGAAGTACCTCGACGCTCGCGTTCGGCGCCTCGCCGAAGCTCTCGGGCGCGTACATCGCCTCGACCCGGGTCGGCGGCAAGGCGAATCGACCCGGGTTGTTGAGGCGAACCGTGTACTCGATGACGTGCTTGCCGCGCGGCAGGTAGTCGAAGTAGCTGCGAAAGGCCTCGAAGCCGCGCTCTTCGAAGGCGGGCCACGCCGTGCCGCTGCGCTTTTCGGTGCGCGTGGCGAGCTGCGAATCGCGGCCGAGGCCGGAGCCGAGGATCGTGGCACCGCCCGGCACGGGGTCGCTGACCACCACCCAGGTCATGTCGCTCTGCGCGTCGATCTCGAGCCGCACCTTGACGACGTCGCCGCGCGACCAGGTCGACTTGTCCTTCTGCTCGACCGCGCTGACGCTGCGCAGCACGCGATAGCCGGCGCTGAGCGGCGCCTTGAGCGGGATCGCTGCGAGGCTTTGCACCGTGAGCCAGGGCTTCCCGCTGCCCTCCTGGACGACGTTGAGCGTCGCCGGTGTTGTCGGCCAAGCCATCCGTATCGCACCGCCGCTCGCCTGATTCGACCAGTCCGCCACGGTGCGACTCGCCGCGAGGGATGCCGGCAGCCCGCTCTTGGGTGCTCCCGCGAACGAGAACGAAGTCGCTGTCGTGCCCGCGACCGGTGTCGACTCGAACTTCGCCGAGAACTTGTCGAGCGCGAGCGAGCCCCAGAGGTTCGCCGTCGTCGTCAGCCAGGCCCCTCCGCGCTGGCGCGCGAGGCTCCCGACGACCATCCGCGGCAGCTCGTCCTGCCACGAGGGATCGTCGAGCACGGCGAGGATCAGGCGCGCCGCATTGGCGTCGGGACTGTCCATGAGCCACCACCAGAAGTCGGCCTCCTCGGTGCTGAACCTGAGCGTCGTCCCGGCATACGTCAGTCGCGCGCGCAGGATCTGCCGGACCTCGTCGAGGCGGCGCGCGCGGTCCGGAATGCCGTCCACGCGCTTCAGGATGTTCAGCCAGTCGATCAGCGCCGCGGTCGGCCAGGTGTTGGGCGTGACGTTGATCGAGCCGAGCATCTTCGGCTGCACGCGGCCGTAGCGCGAGAGCGCCTCGATCGCGGCGAGCTTCCTCACGTCGAGGTCGGCGCGCGGCGCCCAGAACCTGCGCTCGATGCGGCCTTCGACGAAGGCGGTCAGGCCGCCGAGCATCGCGTCGCGCGCGCCCGGCGGCAGCGCGAAGCCGGCCTCGTTCGTCGCCGCGAGCACGTAGGCGGTCAAGCGATCGCTGCCATGCGCAGCGGCGTCGCTGCGCGGCGGGAAGTAGCTCGCGAGGCCGTCGCTGTCGAGGTAGGTCGGCAAGGCGTTGGCGACGCCGGCCCAGAGCGCCGCGTCCTTCAGGCCGACCGACTTCGACGTCTTCTGCTCGAGGCAGATGAACGGATAGCTCTCGAAGTAGCGGCGGATGCCGGGCAGCGCACCGGTGAGCTTGGGCTGGACCGCGACGTTGACGCCGCCGCGCTTGAGCCCCGTCTCGGGAAGCGCATCGGCCGGCGCCGCCACCGGCAGCGCGTACCGGCCGTCGAGCTGGGCGATGGTGGCCTGCAGCACGCGCAGCGGCACCGCAGCGGCGACGAGCTGCGTCACCTTGAGGCGATCCTTCGCGCTCGCCGCGTCGGCCGAAGCTTCCCACGTGATGCTGAAGGCGTCCGCCGGCACTTCGACCGGCCAGACGATCTCCTTTGCCGCGCCGGCGCCGACGACGACGTCCTGCGCCGGCAGCACGATGGCCGAGCGCGCGATCTCGCCGGCGGCCGCGCCCGGCAGGTTCGCCGTTCCCTGCAGTGCGGCGCGGACCTTCATCGCGCGCGCCGTCGTGTTGCGCAGGGTCAGCATCGCGACGAAGCGGTCGCCGTCGCGCACCAGCGGCGGCAAGCCGGCGAGCACCTGCAGGTCCTGCGTGACCCGAATGCTCGTGCTGCCGGTGCCGAACTTCTGCAGGTCGGCGTCGGCGACCGCGACCAGGCGAAAGCTCGTCAGCGAATCGTTGAGCGGCACCTCGACCGTCGCTTCGCCGTTGGCGTCGAGGACGACGCTCGGCTTCCAGACGAGGAGCGTGTCGAACAGCTCGCGGGTCGCGCCGCGGCCGCCGCCGCCGCCTGCGGCGACCGCTTTCCTGCCGTAGTGGCGCCGGCCGATGATCTCGCTCTGCGCGGTGCTCGTCTCGACGCCCCAGGCGCGCTCCTTCATCATCGCGTCGAGCAGCTGCCACGACTCGTTGCCGCGCAACGCGAGCAGGCCCTCATCGACCGCGGCGAACGCGACCTCGGCGCCGGCGAGGGGCTTGCCGCCCTGCGTGACCTTGATCCTGGCGATCGCCTTCTGACGGATCGTGTACTGCGGCTTGTCGGCGCTGACGCTCACCTGCAGCTCGTGCGCGGCGAGGCCGACCCTGATCGCAGCGACGCCGAGCTTGAACGCGGGCTTGGCGAGATCGACCATCGCGGTCGGCGCCTGGTAGTCCTTGCTGTCGTGCCAGTAGCTCTGCCACCACGACAGCGGCTCCTTCCAGCCCCAGGTGAAGAGCGAGTACCACGGCGTCTCGCGGATGCGTCCGCGCAAGGCGAGCACGCTGACGTAGACGTTCGGCCCCCAGGTCGGCTCGATCTTCACCTCGACGGTCGGATCGTCGCCGCGCAGCGTCACGACCTCGGTCGTGATCACGCCTTCGCGCTCGACCGCGACCAGCGCACTCGCCTCACGAAACGGCATCCGTACCTGCAGGCGTGCCGTCTCGCCCGGCTCGTAGCGCTTCTTCTCGGGCAGCACGTCGATCCGGTCGTCGTTGTCCTGTGCGAACCAGAGCTCGCCCTGCTTGGTGATCCAGACGCTCGCCGCCGCTTCGGCAGCGCGGCCCTGCGCGTCGGCGCCTTGCGCGATCAGCTCGACCTGGCCGGCGCTCTCGAGGCCCGCTTCGCAAATGAGAAGGCCCCGGTCGTCGGTCGATCCCGAGCAGAGGCTCCCGAGATCCTTCACCTCGGTGCGGTTGTCGTACGCGTAGAAGCCGCCGACCAGGCGCTTCCTGGTCGTGATGACCTGGCTGACACGTCCGCGCACCGCGACGCTTTGGCCCTTGATCGGCTTGCCGGACGTGTCGAGCGCGACGACGCTGAACTTCGCGCGCCCCCGGTTGCTCGCCCAGCTGCCGGTCTTGACGCCGAGGACGAGCGCGCTCGGCCAGAGGTCGATCCGCGTCGCTGCCGTCTGGGTCTCGCCGTTCGGGTCGTTGAACGTCACCTCGGCATCGATCTGCGCCGGCCGCGTCGACTTCGGCAGGTCCTTCAGCGCCAGCGTCGCGACGCCGTTGCGGTCGGTCACGAGCGGCACCTTGTCGGCGATGAGCTTGCCGTCGCGGCCGCTCGCGTCGCTCTCGCTCTCGTCGCTCTCCGACGGCGCGGGCTGGCCTGGATCGCGCGCGGGCTCGAAGCTGTACTCGTCGTATCCCGGAAAGTCGATCGAGCGGTTCTTCCGCAGCGCCGAAGCGCGGAGCGCCGCTGACGCCATCGCGCCGCCCGCGAAGTAGCGCATCTGCACGTCGACGTTGACGCTCGCGGCTGCGACCGGCGCTGTCTTCGGGCCGCTCACGCGCGCGTCGACGAGCGGCAGGCGGAACTCCTCGACCCGAAAGTTGCCGCTCGTCCAGCGCTCGCGTCCGCCTTCGTCGCTGTCGCGCGCCGCGCGGCCGCCGGGCGCGCGCTCGCGCTCGCGCTCGAGGACGATTTCGTAGACGCCGAGCTTGGCCGCGGGCGGGACGTTCCAGGTCGTAAGCGCGCTGCGGCCGCCCGCGGTCCACGTCAGCGGCAGGATCACTTCCTGGCCGCTCCCCTGGTGGACGATCTTTACGCGCGTCGGCAGGCGATCGGCCGGGACCTGGGCGAGGCCCGCAGACGTCTCGACCCGCACGAAGTGCTTCATCGACACCGTCTCGCCGGCGCGAAAGAGCGTCCGGTCGAGCACCGTCGCCGCGCGCAGGTCGGGCGCGCGGCCGCCGCCGGTCGGCACGTGGAAGCGCCACGGCTCGATGCCCTTTTGCCAGCTGCTGAAGACGAACGCGACGTCGCCTGCGCTGCGCGCGCTGACGAAATAGCCGGCGTCGGCAACGCAGCGGTCGGGGTTGTCGTCGAGCGCGCGCGGCACCACCGCGAGTCCGTTCGGGTCGCTCTTTCCGCTCCAGAGCGGCCGTCCGGTGCAGTCGTTGACGACGACCTCGGCGCCTTCGACCGGCGTGCCGCGATCGAGCGCCGTCACCCAGACGACGCTCGTCTCGCGCCCGTGCTTGAAGTGCACCCCGAGGTTGGTGACGAGCACGCCGGTGCGGACGAACATCGGCGCGCGCTTGTCGAGGAGCGACTGGCCGAGCCGGAGCGACTCGATCTCGACGACGTGGTAGCCGGGCTCGGCGAGCGGGATGCCGACGACCTCGAACGGGCGCGGGTCGCCGCCGGCGAGCTGCGGCAGCGCGAGCGTGCGCGCGTCGGCCTCGCGCGCGAGCAGCGACAGCTCGCGGCTTGCGACCATCCGCTCGACGCGGCGCCGCACCGTGCGGCCCTTGGCGTTCTTCTCCTCCTCGAACGCGTACCAGTCGCGCTCGGGAAAGCCGAGCTCGCGCGCGCTGAGCTGCGTCTCGTGGTACCGCTGCACGCGCGCGTACCAGGCGAGGATGTCGGCGTCGCTCAGCAGACGCTTGACGCGCACCTGCCCGCCGCCGGCCTGGCTCGCGCCCGCCGCGGGCGGCC
>DASXXO010000344.1:0-4633 GCA_036503045.1 Caldimonas sp.
CGCGGGATTGAACAGCACCAGCGCGTTGTGCAGCGCGAGCAGCTCGGCGCAGGTGCGCCGGCCGCTCGCCACCTCGAGGAGAAGCCGGAACAACGCCCAGCCGGTCTCCTCGATCGTCGCCGTTCCGTCGGCGACTATTCCGGCGTTGAGGTCCATCAGGTCGTGCCAGCGACGCGCCAGGCCGCTCGTCGTCGCGACCTTGACGACCGGCGCCTCGGCGAGTCCGTACGGCGTGCCGCGGCCGGTCGTGAAGACGTGGACGTTCATGCCTGCAGCGAGCTGCAACGTGCCGCAGACAAAGTCGCTCGCCGGCGTCGCCGCGTAGACGAGGCCGCTCGTCAGGCCGTGGTCGCGCAAGCGCTCGCCCGGCGCGAGGACGCCGACGATCGGCGCCGTCCCCGACTTGACGATCGATCCCATCGCCTTCTCGACGATGTTGGCGAGGCCGCCCTGCTTGTTGCCCGGGGTCGTGTTGGCGCTGCGGTCGGCGCCGCCGCGGCCGAGGTAGGCGTCGTACCACGCCATCTCGCGCACCATCGCCGCGGCGACCTCGGGAGTCGCCGCGCGCGCGGTGAGCTGGTCGATGCCGTCGCGCACCTCGGTCACTTCCGAGAACATCACGGTCGCGCCGGCGCGCACGAGCAGGTCGGTGCAGACGCCGACCGCCGGGTTGGCGGTGGCGCCCGAGAACGCGTCGCTGCCGCCGCACTGCACGCCGACGACGAGCGCCGATGCCGGCACGGTCTCGCGCCGGCGCGCGTTCAGCCGCTCGAGGTGGACCTTCGCCGAAGCGAGGATCGAATCGATCATCGACGCGAAGCCGACGTGCGCCTCGTCTTGCAGGCGGACGACGTCGAGGCTCTCGGCGGGATCGTCGCGCTCGTCGCGAATCGCGAAGACACCGGGCGGCAGCAGCCGCTCGGGCTGCAACTTCTCGCAGCCGAGACTCACGACCATGATCTCGCCGCCGAAGTTCGGGTTCTTGCTGATGTTGCGGAGCGTCCGGATCGGGATCTGCGCGTCGGGCGCGTCGATCGCTACGCCGCAGCCGTAGCCGTGCTCGAGGGCGACGACGTCGTCGACGTTCGGATAGCGCGGCAGCAGCTCGGACTTGATTCGGTCGACCGCGTGCTCGACCACGCCGGCGACGCACTGCACGGTCGTCGTGATCGCCAGGATGTTGCGCGTGCCGACGCTGCCGTCGGCGTTGCGGAACCCCTCGAAGGTGTAGCCCGCGAGCGGCGCCGCCGCCGGAGCCGGGCGCGTCGCGACAGGCAGGCCCTCGAGCGAGCGCGCCGCCGGCATCTTCAGCAGTCGCTCGTGGACCCAGCGGCCGGCGGCGATCGGCTCGACCGCAAAGCCGATCGTCACGCCGTAGCGAATCACGGGAGCGCCGGCGGCGATCGCTGCGAGCGCGACCTTGTGCCCTTGCGGAACGCGCTCGGCAAAGACCAGCCCATCGGCGAGCACGCTGCCGGCGGCGAGGCCTCCCTCGTTGGCGACGATCGCGACGTTGTCGCCTTCGGCCATCCGGATCGTGTGCGGCGGCCGCGCCGCCCCGGCGTTTGCGGCAGTGGCAGGGTTGTTCGACATGGAGGAAAGTCTATGCCTCGCCGACTTCCCACCTGAATCCCGATCCGGGAGACCCCATGACGATTTCCCGCCGCCCCTTCGGCATCGCCGCGAGCGCGCTCGCCCTGCCCGCGTGGGCCCAGGACATGTGGCCGTGGAAGCCGATCGTCTACGTCGTGCCGTTTCCCGCCGGCGGGACGACCGACATCCTGGCGCGCCTGATCGGCCAGAAGAGCTCGGGCCCGCGCTCGGCACGACGATCGTGGTCGACAACAAGGCGAAGGCCGGGATCGACAAACGCACGTCCCGAAAGGGCAGCGGCCCGGCGATCCAGGACGTGATCAAGCTGGAGTGAGCATCATGCGCACCATCCTCGCCTTCTCGCTCGCCGCCGTTCTCGCCGCCGGGTGCGCGTCGGCGCCGCCTGCGCCACCGCCCGACGCGCTGCTCGCCAACAACCTGTTCGGGCCGCCGACCGAACCGGTCCGCACCGACGATGTCTTCGCGATGAGCGACGCGATGCACCGCTACCTCGCGGTCGAGATCGCCGACCAGCTGCACAGCGAAGGGCTGCAGGCCGGGCTCGTCAAGGCGCTGCAGCGCCACGCGCAGCTCAAGCTCGAGTACGACACCGCGCGGACCAAGAAGGCCGCCGAAGCGTTCGACACGCGCACCGGCAACTGCCTGTCGCTCGTCATCATGACCGCGGCGTTCGCCAAGGAACTCGGGCTGCCCGTCGTCTACCAGAGCGCCTATCTGCCCGAGTCGTGGAGCCGCAACGGCAACCTGCTCATCGCGAGCGGACACGTGAACATCACGATCGGGCGCCGCCTCTTCGATTCACGCACGTCCCACGACTTCAACCCGATGACGATCGACTTCCTGCCACCCGAGCAGATCGGCGGGCTGCGCACACGCCCGATCGACGAGGCGACGCTGGTGGCGATGTACGCCAACAACCGCGCCGCCGAGGCGCTCGCCGAGGGCCGCCTCGACAGCGCCTACGCATGGGTCGCCGAGAGCTTGCGCAAAGACCCGACGTTCACCGGCGCGTACAACACGCTCGGGGTCGTCTACCTACACCATGGGAACACCGCGCACGCGGCGCGCGCGTTCGAGCGCGTGCTCGCGATCGAGCCCCAGGAGACGCGCGCGCTCGCCAATCTCGCGCTCGCCTACGAGCGGCTCGGCCGCGCCGAAGAGGCGAGCGCGGCGCGCACGCGCCTTGCCGCGCTCGAGCCGTATCCGCCGTTCTATTTCTTCCAGCTCGGCATGGATGCGGTGCGCCGCGAGGACTGGCGCACCGCGCGCGAGCTGTTCGCGCGCGAGGTCGCGCGCGCCGACACGTACCACGAGTTCCACTTCTGGCTCGGCGTCGCCGACTGGCGGCTCGGCGACGAGGCCGCAGCGCGGCGCCACCTCGCGCTGGCGATCGACAACAGCCTGACGCGCGGCCAGCACGACCTGTACGCCGCCAAGCTGGCATGGCTGCAGTCGCACGGCAGCCAGCACTGAGAGAGCGCCGGCGTCCGTGCGGAGGGCGCGATGGACGACGACGACACCCGACAGCAGCGCGAGTTCATGGTCGCCCGCCAGATCGCCGCGCGCGGCATCCGCGACCCGGCGCTCCTCGAAGCGATGCGGCGCGTGCCGCGCCACGCGTTCGTCGCCGAGTGGCTCCGCCGCGACGCCTACGAAGACTCGCCGCTGCCGATCGAGGCCGGGCAGACGATCTCGCAGCCATACATCGTCGCCCTCATGCTCGAGTCGGCACGGCTCCGGCCGACCGATCGCATGCTCGAGGTCGGCGCTGGCTCCGGCTACGCGAGCGCGGTCGCGAGCCGGCTCGTCGCGCACGTCGACGCGGTCGAGCGCATTCCGCGCCTGGTCGAGCTCGCACGGGAGCGTCTCGCGCGGCTCGGCTTCGACAACGTCGACGTGCACGTCGGCGACGGCAGCGAAGGCTGGCCGGCGAGTGCGCCCTACGACGCGATCGTCGTCGCTGCCGCCGGGCCGCAGATCCCGCAGGCGCTGCGCGAGCAGCTCGCGGTCGGTGGCCGCCTCGTCCTGCCGGTGGCGAGCGGGTACGGCGCGCAACGTCTCGTCCTGGTCACGCACAACGACGAGGGCTGGCGCGAGGACGATCTCGGCGGCGTGATGTTCGTCCCGCTGGTCGGGGCGCAAGGATGGCCTGAGCACGACGCTGGCTGAGGCCCGACAGTCGATGTGAATAGTTCACCGGCGCTACGCGACGTTCTCACTCGTTCGCGCAGTCCTCGCTCGCTAGATTGACGGCACCGACTAAAGGCACGTCGGCAGCTCACTACAGGACATCGACCGCCATGAACGCCAAGCACCTTCTCTCCCTTTCGATCATCGCCGCCGCGCTCGCAGCCGGCATCGCCGTCCAGGCACAAGCCGTCACGCGAGGCGACACGAACGCCAGCGTGCTGCAGGCGCGCGCGCGCGGCGAACTGATTCCCGCCGGCGAGGCGATCAGCCCGTTCGCAGCGCCGTCGCGGCGCGCCGAGCGTACCCGTCAGGACGTGCGCGATGAGGTCCTCTCGGCGCGCGCGAGCGGCGCGCTCGTTCCCGCCGGCGAAGGCTTGGCGATGAAGCCCGCGACCACCTCGATCCTCACGCGCGCCGAGGTGCGCGAGAGCGTCCGTGAAGCGCGCCTGAACGGCGAACTGATTCCCGCCGGCGAAGGGATGGGCCCGATCGAATCGCAGGCTCGCGCGCACATGGCGCGCGGCGCGTTCGCAGCGTACACGCGGCGCTGACGCGGCACCGCGGCGCGGCCGCGAGGAGGGGAACCGCAAGCGGCTCCAGACAAATCCCCCGCCCACGGTGCCACGGGCACGGCAGAGTCTGAAGGCCCGACCCGACACCTCCTCGCCGCAAGCCGTCGCCATGCACGCCATCCATCGATTCCTGGTCTCGACTTGCGCGCTCGTCGCCGCAACTTTCGCGGCGCCGGGCGCGCTTGCGCAGGAAACGACGCTCAGGCTCGTCAGCGCGTTCGCCGAGAACGGGATCTAGGTAGTCCACCTCCAGAAGT
>DASXXO010000345.1:0-4979 GCA_036503045.1 Caldimonas sp.
GGTCGCACTGCGCGATCACCTGCTGCCGTTCCGTGCGGCGCGCGGCGCGCGTCTTTACCGCGGCGCGGTCGGCGGCCTCGTCAATGCGCAAGGCGTGATCGATGCGCTCGCCTCCGGACGCATCGACGTCGGTCCGCTCGACAGCTTCAGCCACGACTTGATCGAGCGCTACGACCCGGCGCGTGCCGCGCAGGTGCGCACCGTGGCGAGCACCGTCATGCGCGCGATCCCGCCGCTCGTCGCCACAGCGCCCATCGCGCCCGACGCGCTCGCGCGACTGCGCGACGCGCTCGTCGGCACGCGTCGGGCGAGCGAGCTCGCCGAGACGATGGCGCGCCTGCAGCTCGCGGGCTTCGCCGTCTCTGACGCCGTCGACTACGCCATGCTCCCTGCCATCGCCGATCGCTCCTTGCTTGCGTTCGAGGACTTCTGAATGACGACACCGATGATCAAGCGCCTCTTCCTCGCCCTCGTCGCCGCACTCGTGCCGCTGGTCGCGGCCGCGCAGTCGTACCCGGCCAAGCCGATCCACGTCATCGTCCCGTTCCCGCCGGGCGGCCCGACCGACGTGCTCGGCCGACTGCTCGGCCAGGCGCTCGGCGACACCTTCGGCCAGACGGTGGTGGTCGACAACAAGGTCGGCGCCGCCGGCAACATCGGCGTCGATGCGGTCGCGAAGGCGCCGCCCGACGGCACGACGGTCGGCATCATCCCTGCTGGCAACATCGCCGTGAATCCGACCCTATTCGCGAGCCTGCCGTACAGGGCCGCCGACCTCGCGCCGGTGACGATGCTCGCGACCGTCGACAACGTCCTCGTCGTCAACGCCGCGTCGGTGCCGGCGAAGAACGTCAAGGAGCTGCTCGATCTCGCAGCGAAGAAGCCGGGCACGCTCTCCTACGCGTCGCCCGGCGCCGGCAGCCAGGCGCATCTGGCGGGGGCGCTCCTCGAGCTGAGCACGGGAGTGCAGCTGCTGCACGTGCCGTACCGGGGCATCGCTCCCGCCGTCACCGATCTCGTCGGCGGCCAGGTCTCGATGATGTTCGCGCCGCTGCAGACGGCGCTGCCCTTCGTCAGGAGCGGCAAGCTCCGCGCGCTCGGCGTCGCGAGCCAGAAGCGCTCGCCGCTCTTGCCCGAGCTGCCGACGATCGCCGAGCAGGGCGTGCCGAAGTTCGAGGCGGTATCGTGGTACGCGCTGATGGTGCCGGCCGGAACTCCCGCCGACGTGATCGACAAGCTGAGCGCCGCGACGATGCGCTTTCTCGCGCTGCCCGACACGCGCGCCAAGCTCGCCGCGCAGGGGATGGACCCCGGCGGCGGCTCGCCGCAGGACCTCGCCGCGACGGTGCGCGCCGAGAGCGCGCGCTGGAGCGAGGTCGTGCGCAAGCAGAACATCAAGCCCGAATGAGCGGCTCCGCGCCGATGCTGCTGTCGTCGGGCACCCTGACGCTCGACGACCTGCAGCGCCTGCACGCGGGCGAAACGTCGCTCGCGATCGACGCCGCGGCGCGCGCGCGGATCCGCGCCAGCGCCGACGTCGTGCAGCGCGCCGCCGCCGGCGACGCGCCGGTCTACGGCGTCAATACCGGCTTCGGCAAGCTCGCCGGGACGCGCATCGGCGCGAACGACCTCGCGCTGCTGCAGCTGAACCTGATCCGCTCGCACAGCGTCGGCGTCGGCGCGCCGCTCGCGCCGGCGGTGGTCCGCCTCGTCCTCGCGCTCAAGGCGGCGAGCCTCGCGCGCGGGCATTCGGGCGTGCGCGAGGAGGTCGTCGAGGCGATCGTCGCGGTCCACAACGCCGGGCTCGTGCCGATCGTTCCGTCGCAGGGATCGGTCGGCGCGTCGGGCGACCTGGCGCCGCTCGCTCACCTCACGCTCGCGCTGATCGGCGAAGGCGAACTGTGGCGCGACGGCGAGCGCGTCCCCGCCGCGCGCGCACTGCACGACGCCGGCCTCGCACCGCTCGTTCTCGAAGCGAAGGAGGGTCTTGCGCTCATCAACGGCACGCAGGTCTCGACCGCGCTCGCGCTGCACGCGCTCTTCACCTTCGAGCCGGTGCTCGAGGCGGCGCTCGTCGTCGGCGCGCTGACGGTCGACGCGGCGCGCGGCAGCGACGGCCCGTTCGACCCGCGCATCCACGCGCTGCGCGGGCAGCCGGGACAGATCGACGTCGCGCACTACTACCGCGCGCTGCTCGCGGGCAGCGAGATCCGTCGCTCGCACCTGCAGGGCGACGACCGCGTGCAGGACCCGTACAGCCTGCGCTGCCAGCCGCAGGTCGTCGGCGCGTGCCTCGACCAGCTGCGTCATGCGGCGCTCGTCCTCGTCCGCGAAGCGAACGCCGTCACCGACAACCCGCTCGTCTTCGCCGGCGACGGCGAGAGCGAAGCGGCGATCGTCTCAGGAGGGAACTTCCACGCCGAGCCGGTCGCGCTCGCCGCCGATGCGATGGCGGTCGCGATCGCCGAGGTCGGCGCGATCGCCGAGCGGCGGATCGCAATGCTGATCGATGCCGGCGTCTCGCGCCTGCCGCCCTTCCTCGCCGCCGAGCCCGGGCTCAACAGCGGCTTCATGATCGCCCACGTGACCGCGGCGTCGCTCGCGAGCGAGAACAAGTCGCTTGCCCATCCGGCGAGCGTCGACAGCCTGCCGACGAGCGCGAACCAGGAGGACCACGTCTCGATGGCGACCTTCGCCGCGCGAAGGCTGCAGCCGATGATCGCCAACACGGCGACGATCCTCGCGATCGAGCTGCTCGCCGCGGCGCAAGGGATCGAGTTCCTGCGTCCGCTCGCCAGCTCGGCGCCGCTCGAGGCGGCGCACGCGCTGCTGCGCCGGCACTGCGCCGCGATGCCGACCGACCGCTCTCTCGCAGCCGACATCGATCGTGCAAGCACGCTCGTCCAGGGCGGCGCGCTGGCGCGGGTATTTCGCACGATCGGCGACCTTCCCGCGCTCTGGCATCCGGCCTGAGCGACACGCGCTGTCACCGCAAACCCGCGAATCGGGGGACGCTTCGCGAGGACGAATGCGTTACAACTTCGACCGTTCAGTGCGACTCCGGCGACCGATCGTCGTCGGTCGCCGCAGGAGTCGCAGAGCGGAGGCATCGTGCAGGGCAATCAGGGATCCATCGAGCAGGGCCACGGGCGAGACGAGAACGGCGTCTTGCCGTCGCGCGCCCTGCGCGGCACAACGACCGCCAGGGCGGCCAGGGCCGGCGCCGGGACGATCTGGGCGGGCTCGGCCTTCGATCTGGCGCAAGGCCTCGAGGTCACGGTGTTTGAGACCAGGATGTCGGTCGAGGATCTCGACGAGCTGTTCCGGTAGGTTCTGATCGGCGCGCGCCCGCCGGCGCCGCTGCGGCTACAGTGCGCTGCAAAAGGCGAGCAACTGCCCGGTCGCCGGCCCCTCGTTCGTCCCCGCCGCGAAAGGAATCCGCATGAAGAAGCACGTGACCCTGCTTGCCGCCGCCGCGCTCGCCGTGACGCTCGCCCACGCGCAGGAGACCAAGGTCGCGATCGGCATCTCGGGCTGGACCGGCTTTGCGCCGCTCACGCTCGCCAAGGAAGCCGGCATCTTCAAGAAGCACGGCCTCGACGTGACGATCAAGAAGATCCCGCAGAAGGACCGCCACCTCGCGATCGCCTCGGGCGACGTGCAGTGCGCGGCAACGACGGTCGAGACCTGGATCGGCTGGAACGCCGCCGGAGTGGCGACGACCCAGATCTTCCAGCTCGACAAGAGCTTCGGCGCCGACGGCATGGTCGTGAAGCCAGGCATCGCGAAGATCAGCGACTTGAAGGGCAAGACCGTCGCCGCGAGCCCGCCGGGCACCTCGCCGTACTTCGCGCTCGCCTGGATGCTGAAGAAGAACGGCCTCTCGACCAAGGACGTGAAGGTCGTCAACCTCGAGCCGCAGCCCGCGGCCAACGCGATCATCGCCGGCACCGAAGGGATCGACGCGGCGATGACCTACGAGCCGTACCTCTCGGCGGTGCGCGCCAAGCCCGAGGCCGGCAAGATCATCGCGACGACGCTCGACTACCCGATGGTGATGGATACCTTCGGCTGCACGCCGAAGTTCCTGGCCGAGAACCCGAAGGCCGCCAAGGCGCTCGCCGACAGCTACTTCGAAGCCGTCGACATGATCCGAGCCGAGCCGAAGAAGAGCTTCGAGATCATGGGCGCCGACGTCAAGCAAAGCGGCGAGGCATTCGAGAACAGCCAGAAGTACCTGCGCTGGCAGGACCGCGCCGCCAACCAGAAGTTCTTCGCCGGCGAGCACGCGCAGTTCAGCAAGGAAGCCGCCGAGCTGCTGCTGGAGGCGGGAATCATCAAGTCGCTTCCCGACATGACCAAGCTCGCCGACACGCAGTTCATCAAGTGACTTTGCCGTGAAGCCGCTCGTGCCGGTCGCGCCGGGCGCGCGGCTCGTCCTCGGCGTCGCCTTCTTCGTCGTCTTCGTCGCCGCCTGGTCGATCGCGACCTTCGGCGGCTTCGTGCCGAAGACCTTCCTCGCCGACCCGTTGACGATGCTGCGCTCGGGCTGGGCGCTGCTCACCCAGATGGGCTTCGGCTGGGACATCGGCTGGACCGTGTGGCGTGTCTTCGGCGGCTTCTCGATCGCCGCGCTGCTCGCGCTGCCACTCGGCGTCGCGATGGGCGCGTACAAGCCGATCGAGGCGTTCTTCGAGCCGTTCGTCAGCTTCGCGCGCTACCTGCCGGCGAGCGCATTTATTCCACTGCTGATCCTCTGGGCCGGGATCGGCGAGGCGCAGAAGCTGGCGCTCATCTTCATCGGCAGCTTCTTCCAGCTCGTGCTGATGATCGCCGTCATCGTCGGCAACACGCGGCGCGACCTTGTCGAGGCGGCGTACACGCTCGGCGTCGGCGACCGCGGCCTGATCCGGCGCGTGCTGCTGCCCGGGGCCGCGCCCGAGATCGCCGAGGCGCTGCGCATGGTGCTCGGCTGGGCG
>DASXXO010000346.1:0-2853 GCA_036503045.1 Caldimonas sp.
TGGCAGCTCTACGTTCAGCACGACGGCGCGCACCTCGCCAAGCTCGACGCGTTCCTCGACCGCTTTCTGGCCGCCGCACCCGTGCCGCTGGCACGCGCGGTCCGCGCGGCGTTCCTGCGCTGGAACGGCGTCGGCGACGGCTCGCTCGCGGCGCTCGGCGGCGACACGGCGCTGCGCGCGGCCTGGGCAGCGCATTGCGCCGGCTGGCGCGACGCACTCGCCGCCCAGTCCGACCTGGCGACCCGGCTGGTCGCTCTGGTCGAGGCGAAACGCTAGAATTCGAGGCTTTTCGCCCCACTTTCGGACGCGCCCGTGGCGTCTCGTGCGGGCTCTCTCTAGTGAATCAAAGTCAGTGAAAGCTAAGTCATGAAACTCGCCCAGGAAATTCGCGCCGGCAACGTCATCATGCAGGGCAAGGACCCGATGGTCGTGCTCAAGACCGAGTACAGCCGTGGCGGCCGCAACTCCGCGACCGTGCGCATGAAGCTGAAGAGCCTGCTCAGCAGCTCGGGCACCGAGGTCGTCTTCAAGGCCGACGACAAGATGGACCAGATCGTCCTCGACAAGAAGGACTGCACGTACTCGTACTTCGCCGATCCGATGTACGCGTTCATGGACGCCGAGTACAACCAGTTCGAGGTCGAGTCCGAGAACATGGGCGACGCGATCCAGTATCTCGAGGACGGCATGCCGGTCGAGGTGGTCTTCTACGACGGCAAGGCGATCTCGGTCGAGCTGCCGACCACGCTGGTGCGCGAGATCGCCGACACCGAGCCGGCCGTCAAGGGCGACACCTCGGGCAAGGTGCTGAAGAACGCGCGGCTCAAGACCGGCCTCGAGATCGCGGTGCCGCTGTTCGTGCAGACCGGCGACAAGGTCGAGATCGACACCCGCACCCACGAGTACAAGAAGCGGGTGTAGGCGCTCGTGCAAGCAAGCGCAAAGGGCCCGCACTGCGGGCCCTTTTGACTTCAGCGAAGCGTTCGATGACGTTCGACTTCTCGCCGGTGACGGCGCCGTTTCGGATGCAGCCAGGACTGCGCCGCGTTGCGCCCGGCGCGGCGCAGCTCACGCCGAACGCGCCCGGCAGCCGCCACCTGCGCGAGAAGATGGCTGTCCTCGGCAGCACGCCGGAGCGGGCGCTGTGCGCGATCCCCGGCTTCGACGAGGCGCCCGTCCTGCGCGCGCTCGCGATAGAGGCGGCGCGCATCGGCGAGCCG
The DNA here is from genome assembly GCA_036503045.1 of Caldimonas sp. GTDB lineage: Bacteria > Pseudomonadota > Gammaproteobacteria > Burkholderiales > Burkholderiaceae_C > Schlegelella_A. The sequence continues at coordinate 1,221 of DASXXO010000346.1, forward strand.
GCGTTCGTGGTCGACGGCGAGCGCTCCGGCCGGGTGCGTTTTGCCGCGCCGTTCCTCGGCTGGGCCCTCGACGGCGATGCACTGCGGGGCGACGGCGACCCGGCGATCGGCGCGCTTCTCGCAGCACTCCGGCCCGGGCAGCGCGCAGCCGCGCTCCTCAGCCTTGCCTTCGCCGAGGACTTCGCGCTCCTCGACGGCCCGAGCACGACGGTTCCTTGGCTCGCGGTCTGCCTGCCGTCGCGCTGGGCGCCGGAGGAGAAAGTCGGACTGCCGTTCGCCGCGATCCACGCGCCGGTTGCCGACGGCGAGCTCGTGCGCGCCGCGAGCGCGTCGCTCGCGCGCTTCGTCACCGGCGAGGACCGCTGGGAGCGCGCCGTCTGGACGGTCACCGCGGATCCGCGCCTGCATCACCACCCTGCGCACGCCGGCTCGGCCTGGCCCGCGCCGCGCACACCCGATGCGCTCGACGGTCGCGACGACTTCGCCGCCGCGGCGTCTTTTCGCAGCGAGCGCCAGACCTTCGTGCCGATCGCCGGCAGCGGCCAGGCGATCTTCACGATCTTTGTCGAGAGCGTCCCGCTCGCCGATGCAGTGACGTCGGCCGATGCGGCGCGCCGCCTGCACGACGCGATCGCCAGCATGACGCCCGCGGTGCTCGCCTACAAGCGGCTCGACGGCGTGCGCGACCGCCTCCTCGCGTGGCTCGTCGCGCGCGAAGCGGACGCTTCGACGCAGCGGTGAACACCGCGCCGATCGTTCCGGCGCGCATCGTCGTCGACGACGACGGCACGCCGCGATCGGCCGAGTACGGCGACGTCTACCACCCGCGCTCGGGCGCGCTCGCACAGGCGCGCCACGTGTTCCTCGCCGACGGAGCGCTCGCCGGGCGCTGGCGCGGCCGCGATCGCTTCGTCGTCCTCGAGACCGGCTTCGGCGTCGGCAACAACTTTCTCGCGACGTGGGCGGCATGGCGCGCCGATCCGCAGCGCTGCCGCCAGCTCCACTTCGTCTCGATCGAGCGGTCGCCGCCGACGCGGGCGATCCTCGCGCGCCTCGCGCGCGACGATGCGCTCGCGCCGCTGGCTGCCGAGCTCGCGCGGCGCTGGCCCCCGCTCACCTGCAATCTGCATCGGCTCGCGTTCGACGACGGCGCCGTCGAGCTGCTGCTCGCGTTCGGCGCCGTCGATGCCTGGCTGCCGCAGATCCTCGCCGAGGTCGACGCGTTCTTCCTCGACGGCTTCGCTCCCGCGCGCAATCCGGCGATGTGGGACGCGCGCGTGTTCAAGGCGATGGCGCGGCTCGCCGCCGCCGACGCGACGGTCGCGACCTGGAGCGCCGCGCGCGCAGTGCGCGACGGCCTCGCGGGCGCCGGATTCGCGGTCGAGCGCGCGCCCGGCAGCGGCGGCAAGCGCGACATCACGCGCGCCCGCTTCGCGCCTCGCTTCACGCCGCGCACATCGCTGCGCCGAACTGCGGCGCCCGCGCGACCGGGCGCGGCCGCCGGCAACGGCGGCGCCGACGTCGTCATCGTCGGCGCGGGACTCGCGGGCTGCGCGCTCGCGCGTGCGCTCGCCGAGCGCGGTGCACGCTCGCTCGTCCTGGAGCGGAACGCCGCGCTCGCAGGCGAGGCGTC
>DASXXO010000347.1:0-2230 GCA_036503045.1 Caldimonas sp.
CGTCGCGGCAGGCTGGAACTCCGGCGAGCACGGCGGCGGCGCCGACCGCGAGCGGCGCCTCGGCCGCACGTCGCACGATCGCGCGCTCGAAGGTCTTCAAGGCGGTGACGCGGCGCACGCTCACGTAGCGATCGTCGCGCCCTTGGCGATCGAGGCCGTCCGGATCGGCAGGACGGACGACCGCGACGAGCGCGATCACGCCGAGCAGCACCGGGACGATCGCAGCGCTCGCCGCGATCGCGCAATCGAGGAGCGTGAGCTTGCGACGCTCAGCCACCGCAGCCCTCCGGGGCGACGTCGACGTTCAGGCAGAGCGCGAGGAACGCGGTGTTGATGAGCATCGACGTCATGCCGAAGCTGACGAACGGGAACGTGACGCCGGTGAGCGGAATCACGGCGAGGTTGCCGGCGACGGTGACGGCGAGCTGGCACGAGGTGTGCACGACCCAGGCAAGCGCGATCCAGCTGACGAGCGCCTGTCCGTCGTGGCCGAACTGGCCGGAGCTTTCGACCAGGCGCGGCTCGCCGCGCGTGACACGGCCATGGTGGCGGATCAGCCGATGCAGCCAGACGACCATCGCCAGCGACCCCGCCCAGGCGACGATCGGGCCGAATGCGCCGACCAGCGCGGTGAACGTGTAGTCGCTGTGGATCTGCGCCGGCACGCCGCTGCAGCCGCGCGCCGACGAGAGGCCGCACCACGGCACCGTGCCGAGGCCGAAGCCTTCGCGCGGCGCGGCGCGCTGAAACCACGAGACGAGCGCCAGCTGGTCGTTGATCGACGCGAACGGCGCAGCGACGCTCTCGAGCCGGCTCGCGGTCACGGTGTCGTAGGCGCCGACCCGGAACAGTCCGAACGTGATCGCGCAGATCCAGACCGCGAACACGAGCAGCGCGAGCGCGACGGGAAAGACGACCTGGCCGCTCCGGTGGTGCCACCACATCGCCACTGCCGCGGCGACGAACGCGCCGCCCGCATAGCCGGCGATCAGCAACGGGCCCATGTCGTGCGTGATGAACATCGCCGCGACCAGCACGCCGACGACGAAAAGCAGCGGCCACAGCGTGCGCAGGAACGACAGCGTTGCGCGGCCGCTCTTCGCCAGGCGCTCGGTGAGCGGGCCGGCGCGCAGGAAGAAGAACCAAGCGGCTCCGGCGATCAGCCAGACCCGGCCGATCTCGGAGGTCAGCTGGCGCCGGTTCGCGAGGACGAGCCCGAATGCAAGCACCGCACCCGCTGTCGCGAGGACGATCAGCACCGTCATGCCGCCACGGCCGACGCGCCGGCTCGCGCGCTCGACGACCTCGCCGCTGACCGACAGCAGCCAGGCCATGCCGCGGGCGAGCGGCGCGCGCACGAACACCAGGACCGAGAGCGTCAGCATCGCGAGCCAGAGATGGCTCTGGTGGTAGAGGGCGAGATAGCGGTTGCCGGCGTGGCCCTGGAGCGAGAGATCGAGCAGGAGCAGGAAGCCTGCGCCGGTGGCGACGACGAAGCCCGGATAGCCGACCCGCGAGCTGAGCGAGCGCACGACGCGTGGCGCGCGCGCAGCCGGCCCGCGCCGCGCCAACGCGAGCAGCGCGACGAGCGCCGCGGCCGCGGCGAGGCACAGCACGAACGGCGCCGGCGGGCTCGTCCACGCCAAATCGATGCGTGCCGTCGTGAACTCGCGACCGCCGCCGAGCGGCCACGGCACGCGCGCGGCCCACGCGGCCAGCGCCCACGCGGCGAGCGCAGCGGCAACGCCCGCCAGAGGGCGTGCGGCGCGCCGGCTCCAGACGACGAAGACGAAACCGAGTCCCATCGCGGCCGCCCATTGCGTTCCCGCCGAGCGCGTGAGCGCGCGCATCGCCTCGTTCTTGCGCGCGTTGACGAGCGAGTGGCGCGCGTCGGCGAGCAATGCGGCGGTCGCGGCGAGCGCCTCGGCGCCGCCCGCACAGCGCGAGCCGGGCGACGACGGCGGGGGCAGGAGGGCATCGGCGGCGAGCGGCGCGGTCGCCGCGCGGCCGTCGAGCGCGGCGGCGAGCAACAGCACGGCGTTGGCGCGCGCGACGTCGATCGATGCCGCCGCGGTCGCGTCGGCCGTCACCGGGCGCGGCGCGAGCGCGGCGTCGACCCAGCGCGCTGCGCAGCGCAGCGGCAGCGGGCCGGCGCTCTCGCCGTGCGTCAGCTGGAAGCGCTCGATGTAGGGCGCGAGGTCGGCTTCGATGCCGGCGACCGCGTCGCCGT
>DASXXO010000348.1:0-18547 GCA_036503045.1 Caldimonas sp.
GGCTACGTCTACGCGCGCAATCACAACCCGAACCGCGACGGCCTCGAGGCCGCGCTCGCCGCGCTCGAGGGCGGCGCGGCGTGCGCGGCGTTCTCGTCGGGGCTCGCCGCCGTGAGCGCGATCTTCCAGGGCCTCGCTCCCGGCGACCACGTCGTCGCGCCGCAGGACATCTACCACGGCACCGCGAACGTGCTGCGTCACTTGTTCGCCAAGTGGCAGGTGCAGGCGAGCTTCGTCGACATGACCCGCCTCGACGCGATCGCCGCGGCGATGCGGCCGGCGACGCGCATCGTCTGGATCGAGACGCCGTCGAACCCCCTCCTGCAGTGCGTCGACATCGCGGCGGCAGCGGACATCGCGCACCGCGGCGGCGCGCGCGCCGCGTGTGACAACACCTTCGCGTCGCCGGCGCTGCAGCGGCCGCTCGCGCTCGGCTGCGACCTCGTCATGCACGCGACGACCAAGTACCTCGGCGGCCGCAGCGACGTCCTCGGCGGCGCGGTGGTCACGCGCGCCGACGACGCCGCGTTCGCGGCGATCCGCACCGCGCAGCTCTACGGCGGCGCCGTGCCTTCGCCGTTCGACTGCTGGCTCATCATGCGCAGCCTGCCGACGCTGCCGGCGCGCATGAAGACGCATTGCGCGAACGCGCGCCGTGTCGCCGAGTTCCTGCACGACCATCCCAAGGTCTCGGCGGTCCACTATCCCGGCCTTCTCGCCAATCCCTTTCATGCGCTGGCGCGACGACAGATGAGCGACTTCGGCGGCATGCTGTCGTTCGAGGCGCGCGCCGGAAGGGACGCGGCGATGGCGGTCGCCGCGGCGGTCGAGGTGTTCACGCGCGCGACCAGCCTCGGCGGCGTCGAGAGCCTGATCGAGCACCGCGCATCGATCGAGGGCCCCGAGAGCCGCACGCCGCAGGGGCTGCTGCGCGTCTCGGTCGGGCTCGAGCATCCCGACGACCTGATCGACGACCTGGCGCAGGCGCTTGAGCGCGCGGCCTGAGGAGGGCGCCGTCGGGCGCGTGCGCGCTGCGCTCGCGCTGATCGTGGTCGCGCAGTGGCTCGGCACCTCGCTCTGGTTCAGCCCGAGCGGCGCCGCCGAGGGCTTGATGGCGCGCCTCGCGATCGATGGCGCCGCGTTCGGCTGGCTGATCGCCGCGACCCAGCTCGGCTTCATCGCCGGGACCTTCGCGTTCGCCGCGACCGGCGGCGCCGATCGCTTTGCGGCGAGCCGCATCTTCACGGTGAGCTGCGTCATCGGCGCGACCGCGAATGCGGCGCTCGTCGCGCCGGGAGTCGACTTCGTGCTCGCCTGGATCCTGCGCTTCGCGGTCGGCCTGTGCCTCGCCGGCATCTATCCGCTCGGCATGAAGATGATCGTCCAGTGGGTCGGCGCGCGTCCCGCGGCGGCGCTCGGCTGGCTGGTCGGCATGCTGACGCTCGGCACGGCGATGCCGCACGGCATCCGCGCCAGCGACGCCGCGTGGCCATGGCAGGCGGTCGTGCTCGCGTCTTCGGCGCTCGCGATCGTCGGCGCGGTCGTCGTCCACGCCCTCGGCGACGGTCCGCACGGCGCGCCGCCGGGGCGCGTCGTCGGCATCGCGGCAGGGGTGCAGGGGATTCGTGCGGCGTTCGCGGTGCCGGGTTTTCGCGCGTCGGCGCTCGGCTACTTCGGCCACATGTGGGAGCTCTATGCGTTCTGGAGCGTCGTGCCGTGGCTTTGCAAGCCGATCGCCGACGAGCTTGCGCGGCGCACGGGCAGCGCGGCGCCGTCGATTGCGCTGCTGAGCTTCGCGGTGATCGGCATCGGCGCGCTCGGCTGCATCGGCGGCGGCCAATGGAGCCGGCGCATCGGCAGCGCGCGGGTCGCCGCGCTCGCGCTCGCCGGCTCGGGGCTGATGTGCCTGGTCTATCCGCTGATCCCGGAGCAGGCCCTCGCGTTGCGCATCGCCGCGCTGCTGTTCTGGGGCCTCGCCGTCGTCGCCGACTCGCCGCAGTTCTCGGCGCTGTCGGCGCAGAACGCGCCGCCGCAGTGGCTCGGCAGCGCGCTGGTCGCGCAGAACGGCATCGGCTTCGCGATCACGGTGGCGAGCATCGTCGTCCTCAGCCACACGCTGCCGCGCTGGGGCGCGCCCGCGGTCTGGCTGCTTGCGCCCGGGCCGCTGCTCGGCTTGCTGGCGCTCAGGCCGTTGCTCGTGCGCTCTGCGCCCGAGCGCGCTGCGGGAGCCTGATCGCGCCGCGGCCGCCTTCGGCAAAGCAAGGCCCACGCACGACGTTAAGCTTGGCGCACCCCGCCAGGAGACGTCCCATGCCCCACCTGCCCGGCCTCGCCTTCGATCTCGGCGAGACGATCGACATGCTGCGCGACACCGTCCAGCAGTTCGCCGACGCCGAGATCGCGCCGCGCGCCGCGGCGATCGACCGCGACAACGCCTTTCCTGCCGACCTGTGGAGAAAGCTCGGCGCGCTCGGCCTGCACGGCATGACGGTCAAGGAGGAGTACGGCGGCAGCGACCTCGGCTATCTCGCCCACATCGTCGCGATGGAGGAGGTGTCGCGCGCATCGGCCTCGGTCGGCCTCTCGTACGGCGCGCACTCGAACCTGGCGGTGAACCAGCTGCACCGGAACGGCAGCGCGGCGCAGAGGAGGAAGTACTTGCCCACGCTCGTCTCGGGCGAGCACGTCGGCGCGCTGGCGATGAGCGAGCCCAACGCCGGCTCCGACGTCGTCAGCATGAAGCTGCGCGCCGAAGCGAAGGGCGACCGCTACGTCCTCAACGGCTCGAAGATGTGGATCACCAACGGCGGCGATGCCGACACGCTGATCGTCTACGCCAAGACCGACATCAACGCCGGGCCGAGCGGCATCACCGCGTTCATCATCGAGAAGGGGATGAAAGGGCTCTCGTTCGGCAACAAGCTCGACAAGCTCGGCATGCGCGGCTCGAACACCTGGCCGATCTTCTTCGAGGATTGCGAGGTGCCGGCCGAGAACGTGCTGGGCACCGAAGGCGGCGGCGTCAAGGTGCTGATGAGCGGGCTCGACTATGAGCGCGCCGTGCTCTCGGGCGGGCCGCTCGGCATCATGGCGGCTTGCATGGACGTCGTGCTGCCCTTCGTTCACGAACGCAAGCAGTTCGGCCAGTCGATCGGCGAGTTCCAGCTCATGCAGGGCAAGATCGCCGACATGTACTCGACCTGGTCGGCGTCGCGCGCGTATGTGTACGCGGTCGGCAAGGCGTGCGACCGCGGCGACCATTCGCGGAGCCTGCGCAAGGACGCCGCGGGAGCGATTCTCTATTCGGCCGAGAAGGCGACCTGGATGGCCGGCGAGGCGATCCAGGCGCTCGGCGGCGTCGGCTACACGAACGAGTACCCGGCCGGTCGCCTCTGGCGCGACGCCAAGCTGTACGAGATCGGCGCAGGCACGAGCGAGATCCGTCGCATGCTGATCGGGCGCGAGCTGTACGCGGAAAGCATGTGACCGGGCGGTCGAGCTGCTCGTCGCCGCGACCAGGAGCGCCGCCGCGAAGACGTTCTACGAGACGAGCGGCGGCGAAATCTGGACGACGTCTCCCGAAGAGCTCGCGAAGTTCCAGGCAAGTGAAGCCGAGAAGTGGGTCGCGTCATCAAGGCGGCCGGGATCGAGCCTGAATAGCGCGACACGCAGCGCGACACGCGCGATCGTCGCGCCTCTTGACAGCGACTCAACGCGCTGGTGGCTGGTGTCGCGCGAACGTCGCCAGCTGCGCGTCGAGCGCCTTCTGGAACGCCGGCCGCGACTCGTTGCGCTTGCGGTAGGCGTCGAGCGCCGGCCGCCGGGTGACGACGTCGGTGTGGCGCGGGATGCGCAGCACCGTCGTCATCAGGAGGTCGGCGGCGGTGAAGCGGCCGTCGACGAGGTGCTCGTGAGTGCCGAGAAAGCGCGCCAGGCCGTCGAGGCGCGTGTCGATACGACCGACGATGGTCTCGCGCAACGCCTGCGACGCTCGGAGCGCGTCGGGCGGCTGGCTGTCGATCGCGACCAGCATCATGATCGGCGGCTCGACGCTGTTGAGCGCGGCCAGCATCCAGCTGCGGACGCGCTCGCGCGCGTGACCGTCGTCGGGCATCAGCGCCGGCGCGCGCTCGGCGATATGAAGGACGATCGCGCCGGACTCGAACATGGCCGTGTCGTCCTCTTCCAGCACGAGCACCTGGCCGAACGGCTGCAGCGCTCGGTAGGCATCGCTGTCCTGGTCCTCGGGGCCGATCAGGTGCTCTTCGTACGGCAGCCCGGCCTCCTCGAGCGCCCAGCGCACGCGCAAGTCGCGCACCAGCCCTTGCGCGAATGGCGGGACCCAGCGGAAGGCGGTGACACGGATCATCGCCGCAGCGCGAACGTCGGCGCGAGAACCGCCGGCGCCGCCGCTTCGGGCGCAGGCTCGAGGACGGTGATTCGCCACAGGGTGCGGGCGTCGGCGGGGTCGGTCAGCGTGGCCGAATGCAGCAGCGCGGCGTTGTCCCAGACGACGATGTCGCCGACCCCGTAGCGGAATCGCATCCGGTAGCGCGCGGCCGTCGAGTGCGCCGCCAACTCGTCGAGCAGGTCGCGCGCTTCGTCGTCGGGCATGCCGACGATTCCGAACGAGCTGCCGGAGACGGCGTAGAGCGCCTTCTTCCCCGTCACCGGATGGCGCCGGGCGATCCGGTGCGTGATCACGGGCATCTTCGCCTTCTGCTCGTCGCTCAGCACCGAGGCGACCGTGCGGCTCGTCTCGTCGACGTCGTTCCGATTGCCGTAATGGTGGACCGCCAGCAGCGGCTCGACGAGATCCTTCATCGTCTGCGGCAGCTCGGCGTACGCCGCCTCCTGATCGGCGAACAGCGTGTCGCCGCCGCTCTTCGGCACGATGCGCGAGTACAGCGTCGTTGCGCGTGCCGGCACCTGAAGATAGGAATAGTCGGTGTGGAAGTACGAGCCGGCGTCCTGCAGGCCGGTCGGCTTTCCCTCCTGCCTGACGTTCGACAGGATCAGGATGTTCGGCTCGTCCGGATGGTGGAACTGGTCGATCACGTGCGGCTGGGGCGGGCCGAAGCGCCGCGCGAACTCGACGAAGCGCGGGGCGTCGATATCCTGGCCGCGCAGGGCTAGCACGTGGTTCGCGTAGAACGCCCGCTCGAGCTCGGCGAACCCTGCCTCGGACAGAGGGCGGGCCAGGTCGACGCCCCGGACCTCGATGCCGAAGCCGGGCAGCTTGTCGAAGCCGATCATGTGAGGAAACTCGGGAGCCGCGGCAGAACTGGAGGATCTCGGGAAAACGATGGTCGCCGCGCGCACGGCGTGCGTCGGTATCGGCACGATGATGACGTCCTACAGCTTGAAGAGCAACCGTTAAGCTCGCGGCCTCGGGAGCCACGAGGAAAAGAGAGCCATGCCTGCGATCCAGTCGCGCATCGACACGCGCTCGGAGGAGTTCAGGAGCAACGCCTCGTCCCTGCAGCGGCAGGTCGACGATCTGCGCGCCAGGGCGGCCGAGATCGCGCTCGGCGGCGACGCCAAGTCGCGCGAGCGGCACGCGGCACGCGGCAAGCTCTTGCCGCGCGAGCGGGTCGACGGCCTGCTCGACCCGGGCGCGCCGTTCCTCGAGATCGGCCAGCTCGCCGCCTACGACATGTACGACGGCGAGGCGCCCGCGGCCGGGATGATCGCCGGCATCGGTCGCGTGCAGGGGCAGGAATGCATGATCGTCGCCAACGACGCGACGGTGAAGGGCGGCACCTACTATCCGATGACGGTCAAGAAGCACCTGCGCGCGCAGGAGATCGCGCAGCAGAACCGACTGCCGTGCATCTACCTCGTCGATTCGGGCGGCGCCTTCCTGCCGCGCCAGGACGAGGTCTTCCCCGACCGCGAGCACTTCGGCCGCATCTTCTTCAACCAGGCCAACATGAGCGCGCAGGGGATCGCACAGATCGCCGTCGTCATGGGCTCGTGCACGGCGGGCGGCGCCTACGTTCCGGCGATGAGCGACGAGACGATCATCGTCAAGAACCAGGGGACGATCTTCCTCGGCGGGCCGCCGCTCGTGAAGGCCGCGATCGGCGAGGTCGTGAGCGCCGAGGAGCTCGGCGGCGGCGACGTCCACACGCGCCTGTCGGGCGTCGCCGACCACCTCGCCGACGACGACCGTCATGCGCTCGCGATCGCGCGCCGCATCGTGGCGAGCCTTAACCGCATTCGGCCCGAGACGGTGACGCTCGAAGCGAGCGAGGAGCCGCTCTACGACCAGAAGGAGATCTACGGCGTCATCCCGGAGGACACCAGAAAGCCCTACGACGTGCGCGAGGTGATCGCGCGGATCGTCGACGGCTCGCGCCTCGACGAGTTCAAGGCGCGCTACGGATCGACGCTCGTCACCGGCTTCGCGCGCCTGTACGGAATGCCGCTCGGCGTGATCGCCAACAACGGGATTCTCTTCAGCGAGTCGGCGCAGAAGGGCGCGCACTTCATCGAGCTCTGCTGCGAGCGGCGCGTGCCGCTTCTGTTCCTGCAGAACATCACCGGCTTCATGGTCGGCAAGAAGGTCGAGAACGCCGGCATCGCGCGCGACGGCGCGAAGATGGTGACGGCGGTGGCGACGGCGCAAGTGCCCAAGCTCACGGTCCTGATCGGCGGCTCGTTCGGCGCCGGCAACTACGGCATGTGCGGCCGCGCGTACTCGCCGCGGTTCCTGTGGATGTGGCCGAACGCGCGCATCAGCGTCATGGGCGGCGAGCAGGCGTCGGCGGTGCTCGCGACCGTCAAGCGCGACGGCATCGAGGCGCGCGGCGGAACCTGGTCGGCCGAGGACGAGCGTGCGTTCAAGGCGCCGCTTCTCGAGCAGTACGAGCACCAGGGGCACCCGTACTACGCGAGCGCGCGTCTGTGGGACGACGGCGTCATCGATCCGGCCGAGACGCGCCGCGTCCTCGGCCTCTCGCTCGCCGCGACGCTCAATGTGCCGATCCCGCCGACCAAGTTCGGCATCTTCAGGATGTGACGGAAAGCGATCGATGTTCGACAAGCTCCTGATCGCCAATCGCGGTGAGATCGCGTGCCGCGTCATCAAGACCGCACGCCGGATGGGCATCGCGACCGTCGCGGTCTACTCCGACGCCGACGCGAACGCGCGCCACGTGCGCCTCGCCGACGAGGCGGTGCGCATCGGCCCGGCGCCGGCGCGCGAGTCGTACCTGCAGGGCGTTGCGATCGTCGCCGCCGCGAGGGCGACCGGCGCGCAGGCGATCCATCCGGGCTACGGCTTCCTGTCGGAGAACGAGGCCTTCGCCGCGCAGTGCGCGTGGGCCGGCATCGTCTTCGTCGGCCCACCTGCCGAGGCGATCCGCGCGATGGGATCGAAGTCGGCGGCCAAGGCGCTGATGGAGCGCGCCGGCGTGCCGCTCACTCCCGGCTACCACGGCGACGACCAGGATCCGAAGCTGCTCGCCAAGGAAGCGGCGCGGATCGGCTTTCCGGTGCTGATCAAGGCGAGCGCAGGCGGCGGTGGCAAGGGCATGCGGCGCGTCGACGCGCCGGCGGACTTCGCCGCCGCGCTCGCATCGTGCCAGCGCGAGGCGAAGAGCGCGTTCGGTGACGACCGCGTGCTGGTCGAGCAGTACGTGCTGAAGCCGCGCCACATCGAGATCCAGGTCTTCGCCGACACCCTCGGCAACTGCGTCTACCTCTTCGAGCGCGACTGCTCGGTGCAGCGGCGTCACCAGAAGGTGCTCGAGGAAGCGCCCGCGCCCGGAATGACGGCCGAGCGCCGCGCCGCGATGGGCCGTGCCGCGGTCGAGGCGGCGCAGGCGGTCGGCTACGTCGGCGCCGGCACGGTCGAGTTCATCGCCCATCCCGACGGCCGCTTCTACTTCATGGAGATGAACACGCGGCTGCAGGTCGAGCATCCCGTGACCGAGATGATCACCTGTGTCGATCTGGTCGAGTGGCAGCTCCGTGTCGCCGCCGGCGAGCCGCTGCCGAAGACGCAGGCCGAGCTCCAGTTGGCGGGCCACGCGATCGAGGCGCGCATCTACGCCGAGGATCCGGACCGCGGCTTCCTGCCGTCGACCGGGACGCTGGTCCACCTCGCGCCGCCGCCCGAGAGCGCGTCGGTGCGTGTCGACACCGGCGTCGAGCAGGGCGACGCGATCACGCCGTTCTACGACCCGATGATCGCCAAGCTGATCGTCCATGCGGGCGACCGCGCCGGCGCGCTCGCGCGCATGCGCGACGCGCTCGCGCGCTACCGCATCGTCGGGGTCGCCAACAACGTCGAGTTCCTCGGGCGCCTGGTCGCGACGCCGTCGTTCGCCAACGCCGACCTCGACACCGCGCTGATCGAGCGCGAGCACGATCGGCTGTTTCCGCCCGCGAGCCTGCCGCCCGACGCCGTCTGGCTGCTCGCCGCGCTCGCCGAAGTCGAGCGCGACGCCGCCGCCGCCGCCCGCGCGGCCGATGCGGCATCGCCCTGGCGCGCGCTCGACGGCTGGCGCCTCAACGGCAGCGCCGTGCGCCGGCTCGGCTTTCGCAGCGGCGAGACGATGCGCGAGGTCGACGTCGCGGCGCTGCGGGCTGGTGCGTGGCAGCTCGTCCTCGACGGCCAGGCGACCGTCGCCGGCGTCGCTCTGAACGCCGACGGGACGATGGCGGCGACGCTCGGCGATCGTCGCCTCACCGCGGCCGTCGTTGCGAACGGCGAGCGGCGCCACGTCTTCGTCGCCGGGCGCGTGCACGCGCTGACCCATGTCGACCTGCTCGGCGTCACCGGCGCCGAGCACGACGAAGAGGGCGCCGGCCTGCTCGCGCCGATGCCGGGCAAGGTGATCGCCTTGCTCGCCAAGCCCGGCACCGCGGTCGACAAGGGCGCGCCGCTCCTCGTCCTCGAGGCGATGAAGATGGAGCACACGATCAGCGCGCCGCGCGCGGGCACCGTCAAGGCGTTCCGTTACGCGGCAGGCGACCAGGTCGCCGAGGGCGCTGAGCTCGTCGATTTCGAGGAATAAGCCGGCGTCACCGGCACCGTTCGGCCCGAGCAGTCCGACGATCTCGCCCGCGGCGACGGCGAGCGGACAGGTCGGCGACGACCGCGCGGCCGCCGTACGATTTGCAAAGTCCCTCGGCTGCGAGCATCGGCTTCTCCCGGCACGAAGCCGCCACCGTAGCGAGCGGGCTTGACGCGCCGAAGCGCGACCGATCGGCAAGGGGAAGGCAGGCGACGATGCGCAGGGTGCAGACAGGCGAGTTCGAGGGCGGTTCGGTCTTCGTCGACGGCGACTGCAAGCCGCTCTCGGAAGCGAAGATCTCGCTCTTCGACTGGGGCTTCACGCGCTCCGACGCGACCTACGACGTCGCGAGCGTGTGGAAAGGCGCGTTCTTCCGTCTCGACGACCATCTCGACCGCTTCTTCGCCAGCATGGCCAAGATGCGCATGACGATTCCCTACACGCGCGACGAGGTGCGGCGCATCCTGCACGATTGCGTGCGCGCCGGCGGACTGCGCGATTCGTACGTCGCGATGGTCTGCACGCGCGGCGTGCCGCCGCGCGGCGCGCGCGATCCGCGTCTGGCGACCAATCGGTTCTACGCCTACGCGCTGCCGTTCGTCTGGATCGCGCCGCCCGAGAAACAGAAGTCGGGGATCGACCTGCACGTGAGCCGGCGCGTGCGCATCGCGCCCGAGTCTGTCGACCCGACGATCAAGAACTATCACTGGATCGATCTCGTCCAGTCGATGTTCGAGGCCTACGACCGGGGCGCCGACACGAGCTGCGTCGTCGACGTCGACGGCAACGTCGCGGAAGGCCCGGGCTTCAACGTCTTCGCAGTGCACGATGGCGTCGTCCGCACGGCCGCGCGCGGCGTGCTCGAGGGCGTGTCGCGGCGCACGGTGATCGAGCTGTGCGAAACGCTCGCCATTCCTCTGCGCGTCGACGTGCTGCCGGCAGCGACGCTCGGCGACGCCGACGAGGTGTTCCTCAGCTCGACCGGCGGCGGCGTGCTGCCGATCGCAAAGGTCGACGGCAAGCCTTTGCGCGGAGCGTTCCCGGGGCCGCTCACCACGCGCCTGCTCGACGCGTACTGGGCGCTGCACGACGAGCCGCGCTTTCGCGATCCGGTCGCGTACTGACCGAGGCGCTCGCGATCCGACGACGCCTGCGGCCCTTGCAATCAGCGCATCACCGCCCCAATTGGTGAGGTGCGCTCCGCCGTTCGGCGGATCCGCCGGCGTCGGCAGCGATCTAAGGTCGCGCATCGCACCGATCGCAAGGGACATTCGCATGAGCACTTCCGAATCCGACCGCGCAGCCGACCCGCTGCGCTCCCACTCCGACCGCATGGCGGCGATCGTCGAGCAGGTCGGCGCGGCCACCGTCGCCGTGCTCGGCCGGCGTCACGTCCTCGCGTCGGGGGTCGTCTGGCGCCCCGGCCTCGTCGTCACCGCAGCGCACGTGTTTCGCCGCACGCCGGCCGCCGTGACGCTCGTCGCTCTCGGCGGCAAGACGCTCGCGGCGACGCTCGTCGGCATCGACTCGGCGACCGATCTCGCGCTTTTTCGCGTCGCCGAAGAGGGCGTGCCCGCGCCGCTCGCACTCGGCGACGCGGCGCTGCTCCGCGCCGGGCACACCGCGATCGTCGTTGGCCGCAGCGGGGAAGGCGACGCGATCGCGAGCGCCGGCATCGTCAACCGCGTCGGCGGCGCGTGGCAGACGTGGCTCGGCGGATCGATCGACCGCCTGATCCGCCTCGACGGTGGCATCTACGACGGCTTGTCGGGAGCGGCAGTCGCCGACGCGTCGGGCGCGCTGGTCGGCGTCGCGACGGCCGCGCTCTCGCGCAGCTACGGCATCGTCGTGCCCGCGTCGACCGTCGAGCGCGTCGTCGACGCGCTGCTCGCCAACGGCCGCGTCGCCCGCCCGTGGCTTGGCATCGGCGCCCAGGCGGTGCCGCTCGCCGAAGCGGGCGGCGCAGCCGACGTCGCTGGCCAGAGCGGCCTTCTCGTCACTTCGCTCGCCACCGGCGGCCCGGCCGAGCGCGCCGGCGTGCGGATCGGCGACGTGATCGTGCGCGCCGCCGAAAGCGCCGCTGCCAACCTGCGCGAGCTGCGCCAGGCGCTCGCCGCGCACGTCGGCCGCAGCGTCACGCTCGCCATCCTGCGCGGCGGTGCGCCGCTCGACCTGAGCGCCGAAGTCGGCGAATGGCCGGGCGAGCGGCGTTGCCGTTGAGGCGCGAGGCAGTCGAGCCAGGACCAGCGCGATGATCCGCATCGCCATTGCTGCGCCGTCTGCGCTGGTGCGTGCCGGCATCGCCGCGGGTCTCGGGGCCGAGGCCGAGTTCGAGATCGTCCGCTCGGCGGCGACGCTCGCCGAGCTCGCCGAAGCCGGCTACGGCGGCGCCGAGATCCTCGTCGTCGACGTCGGCTCCGCCGCCGAGGCCGAGCTCGACGTGCTCGCCGGCGCCGGCCCGCAGACCGTCGTTCTCGCGCCGGTCGGCGACGAGCGCGTCGGCGAGTGGCTGATCGACGGCTGCTCGGTCCTGCCGCGTGGTGCAGCGCCCACCGCGATCGCCGGCGCGGTGCGCGCCGCGCGCGCCGGCCTGGTCGCGACCTCGGCAGCGTTCGCTGCCGGGGCGCTGCGCTACGAGCGGGTCGGCGAGCGGCGCAGCGCGCCGCCCGGCGTCGAGACCCTGACCCCGCGCGAGCGCCAGGTGCTCGCGGCGATGAGCAACGGCCTCGGCAACCGCGAGATCGGCGGCGCGCTCGGCATCTCGGCGCACACCGCCAAGTTCCACGTCGCGCAGATCATCGCCAAGCTGCAGGCGCAGTCGCGCGCGCACGCCGTCGCCAAGGCGCTGCGCGCCGGCTTCGTCGACGTCTAGCGCTCGAAAGTTCGCCCGATCGGACCCCCGTCACGTCGGGCGGTCGTCGCGGAGCGCCGTGCCGTCGAGAATGGCGCCCTGACGCAGTGCCGTCGAAAGGGTGTCCACGTGTCCACACAGAGCATCGCCGCGCAGGTGAGCGCCTTCCTGGCCAGCGAGGTCTCTTCGCCGCTCCAGATCCTCTCGCTCCTGTGCGCCGCGGTCGGCGCCGGGTTCACGATCAGCAGCTCGTTCGTCAAGACGATGGTGCCGCTGCGCTGGTTCGCGGTGTGCAGCAATCTCGGCTTCCTCGTCTACGGCCTGCTCCATCCCAACTTCGTGATGGGGCTGATGCACGGCGTGCTGCTGCCGATCAACTGCGTCCGCCTCGCCGAGATGACGCGCCTGTCCAGACGCGTGAAGGCGGTGACGAACAGTACCGATCGCACCGGGATCTGGCTGCGTCCCTACATGAAGCAGAGCCGCAGGAAGGCAGGCGACGTGCTGTTCCGCCAGGGCGACGACGCCGAGCACCTGTACATCCTGGTCGCGGGCAAGGTCGACTTTCCCGAAGCAGGAGCCACCATCGCCCCAGGGCAGATGTTTGGCGAGATCGCCTTCTTCTCGCCCGATCGGAAGCGCACCCTGAGCGCGGTTTGCGCGCAAGACTGCGTTCTTCTCAGCATCGACCAGAGCACCGTGCGCCAGCTCTACTACCAGAACCCGGGCTTCGGCTTCGAGATCGTCGGCCTGATCGCGAGCCGCCTCTCGGCCGACGTCGCGCGCCTGCGCGCGCAGATCGCGCAATCGCCGATGACCTGATCGGCGCGCCGACGCGCGCTCGCGGGCTCAGGCCTCTTCGTCGTCCTCGTCGCTGCCGTCGTCGGAATCGTCGGCGAGCGACTCGATCGCGTCGTCGTTGCCGGTGATCGAATCGGCCGAATCGAGCGCGTCCTTCGAGCGCGCGATGCGGTCGGGGCCGATGTCGGCGCCGTCGCGCGCGCCTTCGGGGACCGCTTCGGCGCGGTCGCCGGTGCCCATCGCGTCGGTGTCGCTCGCGGGGTCGACCGGCGTCGCGCCGCCCATCTCGCCTTCGGGCGTGTCGGTCTTCAGCCGGCTCGCGCCCTGGATGTCGCTGCCGCTGTCGGAGGTGTCGCTCGGGCCGAGCGTCTCGGCGTCGCGGCCGCGGGCTTGCTGGGGCGCGCGCTCGCCGCCGAGGATGCTGCTTTGGGACATGGATCCGCTCCGAAGGTTGAGTCGGAATCGGGCAATCGTTGTGCCGTCGCGCCGCGATCAGACGCGCTCGAGGATCACCGCGATGCCCTGGCCGACGCCGATGCACATCGTGCAGAGAGCATAGCGCCCGCCGCTGCGGTGCAGCTGGTTGACCGCGGTCGTGACGAGCCGCGCGCCGCTCGCGCCGAGCGGATGGCCGAGCGCGATCGCGCCGCCGTTCGGGTTCACTCGGCCGTCGTCGTCGGCGATGCCGAGGTCGCGCAGCACGGCGAGCCCCTGGGCTGCGAACGCCTCGTTGAGCTCGATCACGTCGATCTGCTCGAGCGCCATGCCGGTGAGCTCGAGCACCTTCTTCGTCGCCGGCGCCGGGCCGATGCCCATGATGCGCGGCGCGACACCTGCCGTCGCCATGCCGACGATGCGCGCGCGCGCCACCAGGCCGTGGCGCGCCGCGGCGCGCTCGCTCGCGATCAGCATCGCGCACGCGCCGTCGTTGACGCCCGACGCGTTGCCCGCGGTGACGGTGCCGTCGGGGCGGACGACGCCTTTGAGCCTGGCGAGCGCCTCGAGACTGGTGTCGCGCGGATGCTCGTCCCTGGCGACGACGACCGGCTCGCCCTTCTTCTGCGCGATCGTCACCGGAACGATCTCGCCGTCGAAGAAGCCGGCCTTCTGCGCCGCCACCGCCTTCTGCTGCGACGCGAGCGCCATCCGGTCCTGCGCCTCGCGCTCGATCCTGAAGTCGGTGGCGACGTTCTCGGCCGTCTCGGGCATCGAGTCGACGCCGTACTTCTCTTTCATCAGCTTGTTGACGAAGCGCCAGCCGATCGTCGTGTCGTACACCGTGCTGGCGCGCGAGAACGCGCTCTCGGCCTTGGGCATCACGAAGGGCGCGCGGCTCATGCTCTCGACGCCGCCGGCGATCATCAGCTCGGCCTCGCCCGACTTGATCGCGCGCGCCGCGCTGCCGACCGCGTCCATGCTCGATCCGCACAGGCGGTTGATGGTGGCGCCGGGAACCGACTGCGGCAGGCCGGCGAGCAGCCCCGACATGCGCGCGACGTTGCGGTTGTCCTCGCCGGCCTGGTTGGCGCAGCCGTAGAACACGTCGCTCACCGCGGCCCAGTCGACCTTGGCGTTGCGCTCCATCAGCGCCTTGATCGGGATCGCGCCGAGGTCGTCGGTGCGCACCGACGCGAGCGCGCCGCCGTAGCGACCGATCGGCGTGCGAACGGCGTCGCAGATGAAGGCTTCGGTGATGTTCATGGTGAGGTCCTGTGCGCTTCGAGGCGCGCGAGCGGCGCGCCGGTCCTGGCCTGGAGCGCGTCGAACGGCAACCCCTCGACCATCTCGACGACGACGAGCCCGTTCGGGCCGACGTCGATCACCGCGAGGTCGCTGTAGATGCGCGTCACGCAGCCGATCCCGGTGAGCGGGTAGCTGCAGCGCTCGACGATCTTCGGTTCGCCGCTTTTGGTCGTGTGCTCCATCATGACGTAGGTCTTCTTCGCGCCGATCGCGAGATCCATCGCGCCGCCGACCGCGGGAATCGCGTCCGCCGCGCCGGTGTGCCAGTTGGCGAGGTCGCCGCCCGCCGAGACCTGGAACGCGCCGAGCACGCAGACATCGAGATGGCCGCCGCGCATCATCGCGAAGCTGTCGGCGTGATGGAAGAAAGACCCGCCGGGAAGAAGCGTCACGGGCTGCTTGCCGGCGTTGATGAGGTCGAAGTCCTCTTCGCCTTCGGGCGGCGCCGGGCCCATGCCGATGACGCCGTTCTCGCTGTGCAGGACGATCTCGCGACCTTGCGGCAAGTGGTTGGCGACCATCGTCGGCAAGCCGATGCCGAGGTTGACGACCGCGCCGTCGGGGATGTCGCGGGCGACGCGCGCCGCCATTTCGGCGCGGCTCCACTTCGGTTCGCTCATCGCGTGCCTCTCCTCAGGCCGCCTGGCGGAAGCCGCCGGCGCTCGTCGCGACGCGCTCGATGCGGACGATCCTCTGCACGAAGAGGCCCGGCGTCACCACCGCCTCTGGATCGAGCGCGCCGATCGGCACGATCTCGTGCACGGTCGCGATCGTCGTCTTGGCCGCCATGGCCATCACCGGCCCGAAGTTGCGCGCCGTCATGCGGTAGGTGAGGTTGCCCCAGCGGTCGCCGCGCTCGGCCTTGATGAAGGCGTAGTCGGCGTGCAGCGGCGATTCGAAGACGTACATGCGGCCGCCGATCGCGCGCGTCTCCTTGCCCTTGGCGAGCTCGGTGCCGTAGCCGGTCGGCGTGAAGAAGCCGCCGATGCCGGCGCCGGCGGCACGGATGCGCTCGGCGAGGTTGCCTTGCGGCACGAGCTCGAGCTCGATCTCGCCGGCGCGGTAGAGACGGTCGAAGTGGTGGCTGTCGGTCTGGCGCGGGAACGAGCAGACGATCTTCCTGACGCGGCGCGCGGCGAGCAGCGCGGCGAGGCCGGTGTCGCCGTTGCCGGCGTTGTTGTTGATGATCGTCAGGTCCTTCGCGCCCTGCGCGAGGAGCGCGCCGACGAGCTCGTTGGGGAGCCCCGCGGTGCCGAACCCGCCGATCATCACCGTCGCGCCGTCGCGCACGTCGGCGACGGCTTCGCGCAGCGAAGCGACTTCCTTCTGGATCATCGCTTCGGCTCCGTCCGGCTCGCGGCCGTGCGCGCAAGGCCCTCGATCGCCAGTGCGTAGCCCGCGACCCCGAAGCCGACGACGATCCCGGCGCACGCCGGCGATAGGAACGAATGGTGGCGAAACGGCTCGCGCGCGTGCACGTTCGACAGATGCACTTCGATCACCGGGACTGCGATCGCCTTGATCGCGTCGTGCAGCGCGACCGAGGTGTGCGTGTAGGCCCCGGCATTGAGGACGACGCCCAGCGTCGCGGCGCTGCTGCGCCCGGCTTCATGGAGCCAGTCGATCAGCGCGCCCTCATGATTGCTCTGGCGAAACTCGACCTCTGCGCCGTGCGCCTGCGCCGCCTGCCGGCAGCTCGCCTCGACATCGGCCAGCGTCGCGCTGCCGTAGACCGCCGGCTCGCGCGTACCGAGCAGATTGAGGTTCGGCCCGTTCAGGACCCAGATCGTCTTCGGCATGTCGGTCTTCCCGTCGCGCGCCGCGCGATTCGGGAGAGATTGTCATGCCGAACCGGGGCACGCCGGCGGCGGGGGTCCGGGCGCCGGCCGCCGGCCGATCGATCAGCGCGGGCTGCCGCGGCGTACCAGGTTGACGATCGCCAGCAGGATGATCGCGCCGAGGAGCGAGACCCCCAGGCCGGCGAGGCTGAAGTCGTTCTGGTTGATCGTCCCGGTGCCGAAGATCGGCGCCAGCAGCCAGCCGCCCAGGAGCGCCCCGACGATGCCGACGACGACGTTCAGGATCACGCCCTGTTGGGCGTCCGTCCTCATGATCATGCTGGCGATCCAGCCGATGAGGCCGCCCACCACGAGCCAAATGATGAAGTTCATGCTCTTCCCCTGTTCAAGCCGTTGAAGACGACCCGCCCATCACCGGAAAGTGGCATGTGCTGGCCGCGCTGACGCTTCGCAGGTCCGCCGGAGCGGCTTTGCGCAAGCGTCCCTAGCCTATTCGCGCCCGAATGGCCGTCCCATGGGCCGGGACCGTTAGACGGCGTCGGCGCCGTCCTACAGAGGCTGCCCGTGCCCCCAGGCGTTCAAGGCGACGACGGGCGTTTGCGGCCCGTCCGTTCAGCTCGCCAGGACGAGCGCGCCCTGGTAGATCGCGAGCAGGACGGCGCTCACGCCGACGTGCGCCGCCAGATGGCGGCCGCCCTTGCCGAAGCTGACTCCGACCCGCACGCCGATGCAGCCCCAGACCGAGACGACGAGCAGGGCGCCAGCGTCGCGCGCCTGCAGGGCATGGCCGCTCACTCTGGCGAGACCGATGACAGCGACCCAGAGGCCGACCGCCATGACGGTCGCGGCAGTGACTTCGTTGAAGGAGGGTCTGCGCAGTGCGATGCCGAAGAAGGTCATGGCCGAGGTCGGGATGAGTGGTGAGCCAGTGGAGGAAGGTATAGGCCCCGGCGGTCCGGTGCGCGTCGATCAAAGGTACGGCGACGTGCCTCTTCAGGCGATCGGCAGCCGGCGGGCATCTAACGGCCCGCTTCTGTTTTCACCTTCCCTTCATCGACCCGGCCGGGGCGCCGTGTCGCCTTCGCATTGTCTTCGCTCGCGGGGGCGATCCTGCCGCCGGCGCCGTCGGTGGCGTCGCAACTCGTCGAAAAAGGCACAGCCATGGCCAACCGCCGCTTTCCCCTGCTCGGCAAGACGATCGCCTTGGGCGCCGTCCTCCTCGCCCTCATGCTCGCCCTGCAGTCGGTGAGCGGAGTCGTCGCCGAGCGCGAGGGCCGGCTGCGCGAGGCCGAGCGGAGCGTCGCCGCCAGCCTGGCCGCGGCGCAGACGCTGCTCGGCCCGGTCATCGCGCGCGACTGCAGCGAGACCTGGGAAGTGGCGCAAGGCGAAGGCAAGGACAAAAAGACGGTGACCGAGCGGCGCGACTACAAGCTGAGCGCAACCCCGGCGACGCTCGACGTCAAGGGCGACGTCGCCATCGAGCCGCGCTACCGCGGCATCTTCAAGGTCAACGGTTACGTGCTGAAGGCACGCCTGCGTGCGACCTGGGACGAGGGCGCGTCGCTGGTGCCGCAGGCCGAGCACGCGGGCTCGCGCCTGCACTGTGACGCGCCGGTGCTGTTCGTCGCCCTCGGCGACGCGCGCGGCGTGCGCAGCGCAGCCGTGCAGATCGACGGCGCCGCCGTGCCGGTGTCGGCAGGGACCCGGCACGCCGCCCATCCGCGCGGCTTCCATGCCGACATCGCCGACTCGTTCGCCGGCGCGAAGCGGCCACTCAGCGCCGAAGTCGGAATCGAGCTCGTCGGCACCCGGCGAGCTCGCCTTCGCGCCGGTCGGCGGCAGCACGCAGGTGCTGCTCGCGTCCGACTGGCCGCATCCCTCGTTCGGCGGCCGCTTCCTGCCGATCGAGCGGCAGGTCGGCGAGAGCGGCTTCAAGGCGCGCTGGCAGCTCAACGCGCTGGCGACGACGGCGCCGCAGGCCGCCTCGCACGGCGCGCGGGCGTGCCGTCTGTACGACGGCGTGATCGACGACGTGTCGCCGCCCGAGGAGCGGCGGCGCGGCCAATGCGTCGAGACCTTCGGCGTCGCCTTCATCGACCCGGTCAGCCCTTACGTGCTGAGCGACCGCGCGACCAAGTACGGCCTGCTCTTCATCGCCCTGACGTTCGTCGGCGTCGGCGCGATCGAGGTGCTGCGGCGGCTGCGCGTGCACCCGATCCAGTATCTGCTCGTCGGCTCGGCGATCGCGGTCTTCTTCCTGCTCCTCGTGAGCCTCTCGGAGCACGTGCCGTTCGCGGTCGCGTACCTCGCCGCGGCCGCCGCGTGCA
>DASXXO010000349.1:0-3057 GCA_036503045.1 Caldimonas sp.
CTCGAGGTGTTCCTTCAGGCCGAGCACCGCGGAGAGGTAGTTGGCGCCGATTTCGACCGTCGATTCGCCGACCTTGTGCGCGGCGACCGGTACCGGATGGATGCGCCGCTCGAGGACGAGGACGTCGAGGTCCGGGAACGACTGCTTCAGCTGCAGCGCGAGCGTCAGGCCGGCGAGGCCGCCGCCGATGACGACGACGTCGTGGCGCGCCGCGGCTTGCGTGCTCATGCGCCGTTCACCTCGATCGCGGCGAGCTGGCGCAAGCGCAGCGCGAGCGCGAGCGACGCCGAGAGCGGCAACGCGAGCGACGCTTCGTCGTCGGTCGCGGTCGCGATCAACTCGAGGAAGGGCAGCGCGCCGGCCATCGCATTGCCGGCGAGCGCGCGCGCCGCCGCGGAGCGAAGCGCAGGCGCGGCGCTCGGCCGGGGCGCGAGCGACCAGTCGAGCGCGGCGATGCTGCGATTGCCTTTAGACGGAGCGAGGACGAGCGCGCACGCGAGCAAGCCGTCGCTGCGCGTCACGGTCGCGAGCGGGCCGGTCACCTCGACGTCGAACGCGACCAGCAGCACCGGCGTCATGTCGGCCAGGCACTGGCTGGCAGCCTCGAGCAGCACGGCGCCGAAGCTCGTGTCGAACGCGCTCAGCGCCGTGCTCGTGGCGCGGCAGCCGGTGGCGATCGTCCAGTAGCCGGCGGCGGCGTTGTGCACCGAGTTGTGGAACCTGGTCGGCGAGATCAGCGTCGGCTCGCGCGCGAGCGTCGCGCACATGTAGTCGTTGACGGCGAGGTCGCCGTGCGCCGACGTGAAGACGGATGGCAGCGCGTCGGCGGCGCGGCCCGATGCGTGCACTGCCGCGGCCGCAACCTCGAGCGCGAGCGCGACCGTGTCGGGCGCGCGCCGGCGCTCGGCCGCGGCGAGGAGCTCGGGCGCGGGGCGCTTGACCGGCGCCGCGGGCGCCGCCTCGCCGCGGAATGCGGCGCGCGCATGCGCCCAGCGGGGGAGCGTCGGGGCCCAGAAGCCGACCCCCTCGACGAACAAGGTTCCGCCCGGCGCCCGCCCGCTCATGGCGTTCCTCGCGGCGCGGCGGCGACCGCGTCGGCGTCGCCGAAGACGAGGACGCAGTTGTTCCCGCCGAAGCCGAACGAGTTGCTCACCGCGATGCGCACCCGTCCCGCCACTCCCTCGATGCGCAGCTGCGGCCCGCACGCGGGGTCGAGGACGCGCGTGTTGACGGTGCCCGGCCTCCAGCCGTGCTCGATCGCGAGCAGCGCCGCCGCAGCCTCGACGATTCCCGCGGCACCGAGGGTATGGCCGGTCACGCCCTTGGTCGAGCTCGCGTGGGTCGTCGCCGGAAAGCGCCGCGCCACGAGCGCCGCCTCGACCTCGTCGTTCTTCGCGCTCGCCGTCCCGTGCAGGTTGATGTGGTCGACCGCCGCGGCGTCGATGCCGGCGCGCGCGAGCGCGTCGCCGAGCGCGCGCTCGGCGCCGAGCCCCTCGGGGTGCGGCGTCGACATGTGGTACGCGTCGCTCGACTCGCCGTAGCCGAGCAGGCGCGGCGCTCCGTCGCGCGTTTGGTCGTCGCGCTCGAGCAGCGCGAAGCCCGCGGCTTCGCCGATGCTGATGCCGCTGCGCGCCGCGTCAAACGGCCGGCACGGCTCGGGCGAGACGAGCTGCAGCGCGTTGAAGCCGAACAGGACGCTGCCGCACAGCGTGTCGACGCCGCCGACCAGCGCCGCGTCGACCAGGCCGAGGCGCAGCATCCGCTCGGCCGTCGCGAACACCTTGGCGCTCGACGAGCACGCGGTCGAGACCGTCACGCTGGGGCCCTCGAGCGCGAGCGCGTGCTGGACGAAGTTGGCGAGCGAGTGCGGCGTGTGGACGAGCGGATTGCGGTTGTCGGCCGGGAAGTTCCCCGCATCGTCGAGCGCGCGGTAGGCGTCCTCGGTCGCGCCGATGCTCGAGGTCGACGTGCCGAGCACGACCGCGACGCGCGCAGCGCCATGGCGCTTGCGCGCATCGTGGACCGCGTCGACGAAGCCGTCGCCCTGCAGGCCGAGCCAGGCGAGCCGGTCGTTGCGGCAGTCCCAGGCGGCGAGCGGCGCGGGCAGCGGCGCCCGCTCCAGCCCGGCGACGCGGCCGATCCAGGTCGCGAGCGGCGTCGGCCCGAAGTCGTTCGGCGTCAGCGCGCTTCGGCCGTCGCGCAGGGCGTCGAAAAGGGCCGCCTTGCCGACGCCGGCGGCGCTCGTCACCGTATAGGCGACGATCCGGAGCGGGGCGATCGGGGCGGGCACGGGTGACGCGGACAGCAATGGGCAGGCGATTATCACGGGCAGTGCAGCCGTCACGCCGGCAGGCGCGGATCGGGGACGGGTGGTTCGGCCGGCCCGGCACCGCGCCGCTGCCCCGGATCAAGCGGGGCGACGGTCGATGACACGGGCGACGATCACGCGGCC
This sequence comes from Caldimonas sp., assembly GCA_036503045.1. Classification (GTDB taxonomy): domain Bacteria; phylum Pseudomonadota; class Gammaproteobacteria; order Burkholderiales; family Burkholderiaceae_C; genus Schlegelella_A. Next base: position 2,453 of record DASXXO010000349.1, read on the forward strand.
GAGGACGACCAGCGCCGCGCCGACCGCGAACAGAGCCGCGCGCGGCCCGAGCCCGTGCAGCAACGCGGCGAAGACGATCGGGCCGAGTCCCTGGCCGACGAAGAAGCCGCACGCGAAGAGCGCCACCGCCGACCCGCGCGCCGACGGAGCGAGCTCGGTCGCCTCGGTCTGCATCGAGTTGTGCAGCATGTAGAAGCTGATGCCGGCGGCGAACATCGCGAGCGCGGCGAGCCACCAGGCCGGCGCGATCGCCAGCGCCGCGTAGCACCCGGCGGCCATGGCCGAGCCGATCAGGCACATCCGGCGGACGCCGAGCGCGCGCAGGATCGCGCGCACGCTCGCCGCGTAGAGCAGCCCGCCGACGCCGAACGCGCCGAGGACGAGGCCGGTCACCGCGGCGATCGATCCGGTCGGCCGCGCAGTCGCCAGCAGCAGCTCGCCCATGTAGGGGAAGACGCCGTAGAAGAGCGCGCCTTCGACGGCGACGCCGCCGATCAGCCACGGCGTCTTCGGATTGGCGAGGACGCGACCGTAGAGCTCGGCGAACGATCCGCTGTCGCGGCTCGCCGTGGCGCCGGCGCCCGGCGGCATGCCGAGCCAGGCGA
>DASXXO010000350.1:0-4955 GCA_036503045.1 Caldimonas sp.
AGGCTCGCCGCGCATCCTCGGCGCGTTCGTGCCCAAGCAGTCGGCGCGCGCGCGCGCCGAGCTCGAGCGGCTCGGCGTGGAGGTCCGCACGGAGTCGCAGGTGACGTCGCTCGACGCCGACGGCGTCGACTACGAGAGCACGGCTGCCGGCAGCACGCGCCACGAGCGGATCGCCGCACGCACCATCGTGTGGGCTGCCGGCGTCGCCGGCTCGCCGCTCGGGGCCGAGGTCGCGCGGCGCACGGGGGCGACGCTCGACCGCGCCGGCCGCATCGTCGTCGCCGCCGATCTCAGCGTCCCGGGTCATCCCGAGATCTCGGTGATCGGCGACCTGGCCGCAGCGCAAAGCCACGGCCCGAAAGGTCCGACACCGGTTCCCGGCATCAGCCCCGCGGCCAAGCAGATGGGCCGAACCGCGGCGGCGAACATCGTACGGCGCCTGCGCGGCGAGCCGACGCAGGCGTTTCGCTACCACGACTACGGCAACCTCGCGACCATCGGCCGCAAGGCGGCGGTCGTCGAGCTCGTGGTCCCGCTCATCGGCGCGGTCCGCTTCGCCGGCCTTGCCGCGTGGCTGTTCTGGCTGTTCGCGCACATCTACTTCCTGATCGGCTTTCGCAGCCGGCTGATCGTCATGGTCGAATGGGCGTGGGCGTACTTCACGTACGAGCGCGGCGCGCGCGTCGTCGCAGAGCGGGACCCTGCGCCGGCACCGCCTCCGCGCTCCTAAACTGAGCGCCACGACCAGAAAGGCTCCCATGGACACGCGCACCTCACCGGCCCGGCTTCGCATCGAGCGCATCCAGGCAGTGCTGCGCAACCGGGGCCTGGCGGCGGTCCTCGTCCCCTCGAGCGATCCGCACCTCTCGGAGTACCTTCCCGAGCGCTGGCAGGCGCGCCGCTGGGCGTCCGGCTTCACCGGGTCGATGGGGACGCTCGCCGTCACCGCCGATCGCGCCGCGCTGTTCGCCGACAGCCGCTACTGGGTGCAGGCCGAGCGCGAGCTCGCGGGCAGCGGCATCGAGCTGGTGCGGATCGCGACGCCGGCCGCGGCACAGCACATCGACTGGCTGTGCGCGAACGTCGCGCGCGGCGCGACCGTGGCGGCCGACGGCAGCGTGCTCGCGCTCGCCGCAGCGCGCCAGCTTGGCGAGCGCCTTGCACAGTGCGGCGTGAACCTGCGCACCGACCTCGACGTCCTCGCCGCCGCATGGCCGGATCGCCCCGCGCCGCCGGCGGCGCCGGTCTACGCACACAGCGGCCCGGAAGCGCCGCACGCGCGCGCCGGCAAGCTCGCGCAAGTGCGCGCCGCGCTGCGCGAGGCGGGCGCGACGCACCACCTGATCTCGACCGTCGACGACATCGCCTGGCTGCTCAACCTGCGCGGCGCAGACGTCGCCTACAACCCGGTGTTCCTCGGCCACGTGCTGCTCGACGCGAACGGCGCGACGCTCTTCGTCGGCAGCGGCAAGGTCGACGCCGCGCTGGTGCGCGCGCTCGCCGCCGACGGCGTCGCGACCCTGCCGTACGAAGCCATCGACGCCGCGCTCGCCGCGTTGCCGGCCGACGCGCGGCTGCTCGTCGACCCGCGACGGACGACGCTCGGCCTGGTCGAGAAGAGCCGCGCTGCGCGGATCGAATCGATCAATCCGAGCACGCTCGCCAAGAGCAGGAAGAGCGAGGCCGAGGCCGCCAATGTGCGGCGCGCGATGATCGAGGACGGCATCGCGATGTGCGAGTTCTACGCCTGGTTCGAGGCGGCCCTCGCCGACCCGGCGCGGCGCACGCCGATCACCGAGCTGACGATCGACGAGAAGCTCACCGAGACGCGCGCGAAGCGGCCGGGCTACGTCGGCCCGAGCTTCGCGACCATCGCCGCCTTCAAGGCCAACGGCGCGATGCCGCACTACCGCGCGACGCCGGAGTCGCACGCCACGATCGAGGGCGGTGGCCTGCTGCTGATCGACTCGGGCGCGCAGTACCGCGGCGGGACGACCGACATCACGCGGATGTGGCCGATCGGAACCATCGGCGAGGCGGAGCGGCGCGACGTCACGATCGTCCTGCGCGGCACGATCGCGCTCAGCCGCACACGCTTCCCGCGCGGAACTCCCGGGCCGATGCTCGACGCGATCGCGCGCGCACCGCTCTGGCAGCACGGCCTCGACTATGGCCACGGCACCGGCCACGGGGTCGGCTACTTCCTGAACGTGCACGAAGGCCCGCAGACGATCTCGCGCGTCGTCGCCGAGCCGGCGATGGCGATGGAGCCGGGAATGATCACCAGCATCGAGCCCGGCGTGTACCGGCCCGGCCGCTGGGGCGTGCGGGTCGAGAACCTCGTCCTCAACGTGCCGGCGACCGGCGTCGGCAGCGAGTTCGGCGAGTTCCTCGAGTTCGAGACCTTGACGCTTTGCCCGATCGACGCGCGCTGCATCGACCCTGCGCTCCTGCGCGCCGACGAAATCGCCTGGCTGAACGCGTACCACGCGACCGTCGCCGAGCGGCTGGCGCCCGGCCTGTCCGGCGCCGCGCTCGAGTGGCTGCGCCTGCGCACCGCGCCGATCTGATCCGGCGCGGGCCACCTGCCGCTCGTCGGCGGCGCGTGATCGGCGGCCGCCAAAGCGTGCATTTTCAACGCCGCCGCGCGGCCCGGAGCCGCGCTCGGCGGGCAAGTCGATAGGCTGCAGCGGCGCCCGGTCGAAAGCCACGCGATGGCGCTCAAGGTGCCGCGCGCGGTACCGAAATTGGACGGGTCGGTGCTCCCGCGGGGGGATCACTCGCCACCTTGCGGGATGAGCGGGCCCGGGATGAACTTGTCTGATAGTCACGGGCTGCTGCCCTCGGTCGTCGGCTTCGCGATCAGCGCAGTCCTGCTGTGGCTCGGCTCCGAAGTCTTCGCAGCAGCCCGCCTGCGCGAGCGCGGAAGCGGGCGCCGCCTCAAGGCCTGCGCGCTCCTTCTCGTCGGCTGCGGGCTCTGGTTCCCCGGCCATTTCCTGGCTCCTCTGGAAGCCGGCGGCGGCCTCTCGCTGACGAGTGCGCTCGCCTGGGTGCTCGCCGGCCTGGCCATGCTGACTGCGGTCGCCGCAACGCGCCGCACGCTGCCGGCGTTCGCCAGCCTGACGGTGGTCACGCTGCTGGTCGCCTACGGCTACTCGGTGTTCGCGACGCCAGGGCTGTTCCGCGCGATGCTCGTGCTCGGTGCCTGGGGAACGCCGCTGTCGGTATTCTTCCTGGCGACGACACTGGTCGGCCTCGGCCTCGAGTTCAAGCCTGGCCGCAAGCTCACGGCAATGCGCATCGGCGCGGCCGCCCTGTGCGCGGTGCTGATGACGATGGCGGCGGTTGCTGCGGACGGCGACCCGGCGACGACGCCGGCATGGGGCGAGGCGCTCCTGGTCGGCGCACTGGTGGGGATCGCGCTGGCCATGCTCGACGGTCTGCAGGGTGCGGCGCAGAACGGCGACGAGCCGGCGCGGCGAACGGCTGCCGTCAGCGCCGCGCCGACCGTCGACAGCCTGACGCAGCTGCCGACGCGCGTCTACTTCGAGGACCGCCTCGCCGCCGCCGCCACCAAGGCCGACGCCAACGCGAGCCGGCTCGCCCTCCTCTTCATCGACCTCGACGGCTTCAAGCCGGTCAACGATACCTACGGCCACTCGATCGGCGACCTCGTCCTCGAGCAGGTCGGCCAGCGCCTGAAGGCGATGTCACGCGGCAAGGACGTCGTCGCGCGCGTCGGCGGCGACGAGTTCCTGCTCCTCCTCACCAACGTGACCTCGGAGGAGGCGATCGCCCATGTCGCCGACCGCCTGATCCAGGGCCTGTCCGCGCCGTACGCAGCGGAGGGCCGCGAGGTGATGATCTCGTGCTCGGTCGGCATCGCGTTGTATCCGGACGGCTGCAGCCACGCCAAGCTGATCGCCCGCGCCGACGCTGCGATGTACGCGTCGAAGCGGTCGGGCGGCTCGAATCACTGCTTCTACTCGAACGCGATGGACGCCGACGCGGAGGCACAGTTCGAGCTGCTGCGCGACCTGCGCAAGGCCGTCGCCGCCAAGCAGTTCGAGCTCCTCTACCAGCCCAAGATCGACGCCAAGAGCGGCAAGGTGACCGCCGTCGAGGCGCTGCTGCGCTGGAAGCATCCGACGCGGGGCCTCCTCCTGCCGAGCACCTTCATCCCGATCGCCGAGCGCTTCGGCCTGATCGGCGCGATCGGCAACTGGGTGATCGAGGACGCCTGCCGGCAAAGCCGCCAGTGGCGCGAGAAGGGCGTGCGCATGCGCGTCGCGATCAACCTGTCGGCGCACCAGATGCGCCAGGACGACATCGTCGAGCGGATCACCGGCGCCCTCCAGGCGCACAAGATCCATCCCTCGCTCCTCACCTGCGAGATCACCGAGTCGGCGGCGATGGAGGACACCAAGACGACGCAGACGACGTTTCGCCGCCTCGGCGAGCTCGGCACGCACATGTCGATCGACGACTTCGGCACCGGCTACTCGAGCCTGAGCTACCTCCGCAAGCTTCCGGCCGAGGAGCTCAAGATCGACCGCAGCTTCATCCAGGACCTCGAGCACAGCGCCGACGCGCGCGCGGTCGTCGACGCGGTGATCAAGCTCGCCCACGCGCTCGGGCTCAAGGTCGTCGCCGAGGGGGTCGAGAACCAGCGCCAGCAGCAGGTCCTGGTGCAGATGGACTGCGACGAGCTGCAGGGGTTCCTGTTCGCCAAGCCGATGTCGGCGCGGGCGCTGATGCTGTGGGCGGTCAACGACCGCTCGGAAGGCGCGTCGGTGTTCAAGCCGTCGCTGTTCGACGAGACGCGCCAGGGGGAGCCGACCGAGGCGGCCACGCGGGCCGAGGCGCTGCGGCGCGCGGAGGCCGCCCGGCGCGCCTGAACGGCCCGGCCGGGGGCTGTCGCGGTGCCGGTCGCGCCGCATTCGTCGCCCGCAAGC
>DASXXO010000351.1:0-4801 GCA_036503045.1 Caldimonas sp.
GAGGGCGTGAAGCACACTTTTCCAAGGGCCGTCGGCGAGACAACCACAGGCCTCGCGATTCAGCGCCGGCAACCGGTCTACTTCGGCGACGCCCTCGCAGTTCCAGGTGCGGCTTCCGCGACGCGCGCGGTCGCCGACCTCGCCGGCAACTTTTCCGCCATCTTCGCGCCGATGCTCTGGGAGGGGGCCGGGGTCGGGTCGATCGGCGTTCTCCGGCAGCCGCCGCGGCCGTTCTCCACCAAGGAGGTCAGCCTGCTCAAGACCTTCGCCGACCAGGCCGTGATCGCGATCCAGAACGCGCGCCTGTTCAACGAGACCAAGGAAGCGCTCGAGCAGCAGAAGGCCTCGGCGGAGATCCTGAGCGTGCTCAGCGCCTCGGTCGCCGACGCCAATCCGGTGTTCGAGAAGATCCTGGAGAGCTGCAAGCACCTGTTCGGCGGCGACGAGCTCGACGTCCTCGTCGTCGACGACCACGGCCTGCTGCAGGTGGCCGCCTACGTCGGGAAGGCGCGCGACACCGTGGCGGCGACTTTCCCTGCCCCCGTCGACCTCACGCCGGCGGGCCGCGCCATCCGCGAGCGCCGCGTCGTGCACTATGCCGATGTGCTGAACAATCCCGACACGCCGCCGGTCCTGCGCCGGATGGGGCAGATCATCGGCTACCACTCGGTCGCGTTTGCGCCGATGGTGTGGGAAGACCGCGGCATCGGCGCCGTCGGCGTGGCGCGGTCGCGCGGGGCCTTCAGCGACAAGGAGCTCGCGCTGCTGCAGACCTTCGCCGACCAGGCGGTGATCGCGATCCAGAACGCGCGCCTGTTCAAGCAGGCGCAGGAAGCGCGCGCCGCGGCGGAGGCGGCCAACGAAGCGAAGAGCGCCTTCCTCGCGACGATGAGCCACGAGATCCGCACGCCGATGAACGCCGTGATCGGCATGAGCGGCCTGCTGCTCGACACCAAGCTCGACGCCGAGCAGCGCGACTACGTCGAGACCGTGCGCGAGTCGGGCGACGCGCTGCTGACGATCATCAACGACATCCTCGACTTCTCGAAGATCGAGGCCGGGCGGATGGACATCGAGTCGCATCCGTTCGACCTGCGCGAGTGCGTCGAGTCGGCGCTCGACCTGATCAGCACGCGCGCGACCGAGAAGCGCCTGGACACCGCCTACGTGTTCGAGGGCGACGTGCCGGCGGCGATCAGCGGCGACCTGACGCGGCTGCGCCAGGTCCTGCTCAACCTGCTGTCGAACGCGGTGAAGTTCACCGAGACGGGCGAGGTTGTCGTGACGGTGCGAAGCGAACCGCTCGAGGGCGGTCGCGTCGCGCTGACCTTCTCCGTGCACGACACCGGAATCGGCCTTACGCCCGAGGGCATGGGGCGGCTGTTCCAGTCGTTCTCGCAGGCTGACTCGAGCACGACCCGCAAGTACGGCGGCACCGGCCTCGGCCTCGCGATCAGCAAGCGGCTCGCCGAGCTGATGGGCGGCACGATGTGGGTCGAGAGCGCTGGCCCGGGGCACGGCTCGACCTTCCTGTTCACGGTCCAGGCGCCGGTCGCGGACCTGTCGGCGAGCCGGCGGCGCGACTTCGTCGGCGTGCAGCCCGAGCTCGTCGGCAAACGTCTGCTGGTGGTCGATGACAATGCGACCAACCGGCGCGTCCTGTCGCTGCAGGCGGCGAAGTGGGGGATGCTCACGCGCGACACCGAGTCGCCGAGCGAGGCGCTGCGCTGGCTCGCCGAGGGCAGCGAGCCCTTCGATCTCGCGATCCTCGACATGCACATGCCCGAGATGGACGGGATCGAGCTCGCGCGCCGCATCCGTGCCCACCACCGCGCGCTGCCGCTGGTGCTGTTCAGCTCGCTCGGCCGGCACGAGGCGGGCGACACCAAGTCGCTGTTCGACGCGTATCTCGCCAAGCCGATCCGCCAGTCGCACCTGTTCGACGCGTTGGTCGGCCTGCTCGCCCGCGAGCCGGCCGCGCCGGTAGCGGCAGCCGCGCCGGTGAAGCCGCAGCTCGACCCGCAGATGGCGGCGCGCCATCCGCTGCGCATCCTGCTCGCCGAGGACAACGTCGTGAACCAGAAGCTCGCGATGCGGCTGCTGCAGCAGATGGGCTATCGTGCCGACCTCGCGTCGAACGGGATCGAGGCGGTCGAATCGGTGCAGCGGCAGACCTACGACGTCGTCCTGATGGACGTCCAGATGCCCGAGCTCGACGGCCTCGACGCGACGCGCCAGATCTGCGCGATGATGGAGTCGGCGAAGCGCCCGCGCATCGTCGCGATGACCGCCAACGCGATGCAGGGCGACCGCGAGATGTGCCTGGAAGCAGGCATGGACGACTACCTGACCAAGCCGATCCGCGTCGACCGACTGGTCGAGGCGCTGAGCGGGGTTCGTGCGCGGGGAGCGATGACATGAGCGGGCCGCCGGTCGACGACACTGCCTTTGCCGAGCTGCAGCAGAGCGCAGGCGCCGATTTCGTGCACGAGCTGGTCGACACCTTCCTCGAGGAGGCGCCGCGCATGCTCGACGAGCTGCGCGAGGCGGCCGCGGCCGGGCGCGCCGATACGTTCCGGCGCGCCGCGCACTCGCTCAAGTCGAACGCCAACACCTTCGGCGCGCTCGGCCTCGGCAGCCTGGCGCGCGAGCTGGAGCTGAACGGTGTTCCTCAGGGCGGGGCCGACGATGCGCTGGCGACGCTCGCCGCCGAGTACGCGCGAGTCGCCGCACGCCTGCGGGAGCTGCGCGGTGACTGACGCACTGCGCGGCCCCGCGCGCCTGCTCGTCGCCGACGACAACAAGGTCAACCGCCTGCTGCTCGCGCGCAGCCTCGAGCTGCAGGGCCACAGCGTTGCCTGCGCGGCGAACGGCAAGGTTGCGCTCGAGATGCTGCGCGAAGGCAGCTTCGACCTGATGCTGCTCGACATGGAGATGCCGGAGATGGACGGCTTTCAGGTGCTCGAGCAGCTCACCGGCGACCGCGCCCTGCGCGACCTGCCGGTGATCGTCACCTCGTCGCTCGAAGGCCTCGACCACATCGTGCGCTGCATCGAGCTCGGCGCCGAGGACTACCTGCCCAAGCCGGTCAACGCGGTGCTGCTGAAGGCGCGCATCGGCGCGAGCCTCGAGAAGAAGCGGTTGCGCGACCAGCAGAAGGAGCTCGTGCGCCGGTTCGCGACGTCGCAGGTCGCGCAGGACCTGCAGCAGTCGGGCTTCGCCTTGCAGGGCCGGCGCGTGCAGGCGACGGTGCTGTTCTGCGACATCCGTGATTTCACCGCGCTTGTCGAATCGCAGCCGCCGGAAGAGACGATCGAGCTGCTGAACACGTTCTATACGCTGATGTTCGACGCGATCAACGGGCACGGCGGCGTCGTCAACCAGATGATCGGCGACGGCCTGATGGCGATCTTCGGCGCGCCGCTGCCGCTCGAGGACCACGCCGCGTCGGCGGTTGCCGCCGCGCTCGACATGGTCGAGATGATCGAGCTGTTCGGCGTCGAGCGCCGCGAGGCGGGCAGGGCGCCGATCCGGATCGGCATCGGCATCGCCAGCGGCGACCTCATCGCCGGCTACACCGGCACGCAGGAGCGCGCGACCTACACCTGCATCGGCGACACGGTCAATCTCGCCGCGCGCCTCGAGACCCACACCAAGGTCGCGCAGCGCGCGATCCTGGTCGATCCGGCGGTGCGCGCGGCGCTCGGCGACGCGGTCGCCGTCGAATCGCTCGGGCCGGTCGCGTTTCGCGGCAAGGCCGCGCCGGTCGAGGTGTTCGCGATCCTCTAACTGCCCGAGCGCACCAGGCGCAGCGGGAATTTCTTCTGGCCGGCGTTGCCGCTCACCCTGCCGGTCGAGAAGCTGACGAGCCACGCGTTGAGGTCGTCGTCGTGGCCTTCCCGGATGGCCCAGAACGCCGCCTTGGGGGTGTTCGGGAACGCGTTGGCGTCGATCAACGGCTTCTTCTTCGCCGTTTTGTCGAGCAGGGCGACGAGCTCTTCGCGCGTGGGGATCCGCCAGGCCTTGGCGCCGCTCGCCGCGGTCTCCGTTGCCTGCTTCGCGCCTGCGTACTTGTACGTCGCGGCCTTGCCGCTGCAGGTCTTGCCGTCCCAGTGCATCCCCTCGACGCAGCGACGCCAGACCAGACGCGTGGTCGAATCGGTGACCTCCTGGCCGTCGGCCGAGACCGCGAAGCGCCCTTGCGCGCCGCTGGCCGCGGCGAACAGGGCGAGCAGCGATGCCGCCGCGATGCGCGAGCCGAGCGCGGCCCCTGGTGAAAGTGCCATGCAATCTCCCTCCTCAGCGTCGCCGGCCGATGCGGCCGCAAAGCCGGGCGATTATAGAAACGACGCCGGAATCGACCGGGGTGTCTTCGAAGCGCCGCGCTGAGTGCGGCCACGGCGCAACGCGCCGCTATCCTTGTGCGGGAGCACGCGCATGGAGACCGAGATTCTCATCATCGGCGCCGGCCCGGCCGGGCTGGCGGTCGCGGCGACACTGAGCGAACGCGGGAAGAGGCCGCTCGTCATCGAGAAGGGGCAGCAGGTCGGCGTGTCCTGGCGCGCCCATTACGAGCGTCTCCATCTCCACACCGTGAAAGCGCTCTCGGCACTGCCGGGCATGCTGTTTCCCGACGAGCAGCCGCGCTACGTGCCGCGCCAGGGCGTCGTCGATTACCTTGGCGCGTACGCCGCCCGCCACGCCATCGCGCCGCGCTTCGGCGAAGAGGCGACGAGGATCGTGCGCGAGCCGGACCGGCGCTGGCTGACGACGACGCACTCGGGACAGGCGTTCCGCTCGC
>DASXXO010000352.1:0-5767 GCA_036503045.1 Caldimonas sp.
CTCGGACGTGCCGCCGACCGCGCGAACCGCGCGTTCCTGGATCGCGCGCAGCATGGCGCCGGTGCTCATCAGTGGCGAGTCGGGTACCGGCAAGGAGCTCGTCGCGCGCGCCATCCACGAGGTGAGCGCGCGCGCCGCGATGCCGTTCGTTCCGGTCAACTGCAGCGCGATCCCGGAGCAGCTTCTCGAGGCCGAGTTCTTCGGCTACCGCAAGGGCGCGTTCACCGGCGCGAACGACGACCGCGAAGGGTTCTTCCAGGCTGCCGACGGAGGAACGCTCTTTCTCGACGAGATCGGCGACCTGCCGCTGTCGATGCAGTCGAAGCTGCTGCGCTCGATCCAGGAGCGCTCGGTGCGACCGGTCGGCGCGGTCACCGAGCAGCCGGTCGACGTGCGCCTGCTGAGCGCGACGCACAAGGATCTGGGCGCAGAAGTGCAGGCTGGCCAGTTCCGCCAGGATCTCTATTACCGCCTCAACGTGATCCAGATCCGCGTGCCGCCGCTGCGCGAGCGGCTCGAGGACCTGATGGGGATCGGCGAGCGGGTCCTCGAGCGGCTGGCGCGCGACGCCGGCGTCTGGCCGGCGCCGCGCCTGACGCGCGACGCGCTCGTCCACCTGTCGCGCTATCCGTTCCCGGGCAACGTGCGCGAGCTCGAGAACCTGCTGCACCGCGCCGTCGCGCTCTCGGGCGCCGAGGAGCTCGACGTCTACGACCTCGGGCTTCCCGAATCTGTGTTCACCGACAGCGCGGCGCAGGAGCTCGACCAGATCGCGGTCGCCGCCGAGGGCGCAGGCGACCCCGCGCGCGGCGCCGCGCGGATGGCGCCGATCGAGGAGCCGCTGCCGAGCGACCTCGCCAAGCACCTCGACGATGTCGAGCGCGACATCCTCGTCCGCGCGCTCGAGCACCATCGCTTCAACCGTACTGCTGCCGGCATCAGTCTCGGCCTGTCGCTGCGCCAGATGCGCTACCGGATGGCGCGCCTCAACGTCAACGTCGGCGGCGACGCGGGCGGCGCCGACCGCGAGTGACCGATCGCGTTTGGCGCGACGGGTGGCTGCGCCGCGCGCGCCGCCTACCGTCGCCGAACTTCGGACTGCGCCCGGAGGGGACCGTGGTCGATCTCGTCGTGCTGCATTCGATCAGCCTGCCACCGGGACACTATGGAGGCGATGCGATCGAGCGGCTGTTCACCAATCGGCTCGACTGGGATGCGCATCCCTATTACCAGGCCATCCGCGGTCTCGAGGTCTCGGCGCATTTCGTGGTGCGGCGCGACAGCGAGCTGATCCAGTTCGTGTCGTGCGACGATCGCGCCTGGCACGCCGGCGCGTCGAGCTGGGAAGGACGCCCCCGCTGCAACGACTTCTCGATCGGCGTCGAGCTCGAGGGCGAGGAGGGCGGGCCGTTCGACGAGCGCCAGTACCGGGTGCTCGCCGCGCTCCTGCGCAGCCTCGCGGCGCGCTATCCGGTCGCTTCGGTGGCAGGCCACGAGCATGTCGCGCCGGGACGCAAGAGCGATCCCGGCGCCGGCTTCGACTGGTCGCATCTGCGCCGGATCGTGCGCGTTCCCGCGCTGCGCTTCGCCGCCTGAATCCAGGCTGCGCGAGGGGCGAAGCCGTACCCGTGTCAAGGCCAAATCGGCGACAATCGCTTCGTGACAAATCTACGGGTTAGACGCTATAGGTAGTGGTTGTTGGGCGTCCAGACCCCAGATATAGTGTTTGCCGCGTATCCTGATTTTCCTCGACGAGAGCGAGCCGCCGGCCCGGGCTGCACTCGACCCGGCGAGACAAGAGAGCCCCGGAGGCGACTCCGGAGCCATGCCACAAGCGCCCGCGGCGGCACACCGCCGGGGTCATCCTGAGGGGACTCCATGCAAGCATCCACCGCCCCGGCGAGCACGATCGCTTCGGCATCGGCCCGGGCCGCCACCCGGCCGGTTCCGACCGCATCCGCGTACCAGGGCTACCAGATCCTGCGCCGCAACGGCGCCGTCGTCTCGTTCGAGCCGAACAAGATCGCGGTCGCTCTGATGAAGGCATTCCTCGCCGTCCACGGCACGCAGGGCGCGGCGTCGGCGAGCGTGCGCGAGACGGTCGACAGCCTCACCGAATCGGTCGTGCGCGGTCTGTTGCGCTCGCGCCCGGGTGGCGGCACCTTCCACATCGAGGATGTGCAAGACCAGGTCGAGCTCGGCCTGATGCGCGGCGGGCATCACGAGGTCGCGCGCGCCTACGTGCTCTACCGCGAGCGGCGCGCGCAAGAGCGCGCGCGCCAGGGCGCCACTCCCGTCGCTGCTCCGCCGGTGCTGATGGTGACCGACCGCGGCGTGCGCGTGCCGTTCGATTCGGCGCGCATGCAGGCGCTGATCGAGTCGGCGTGCGCCGGTCTCGGCGCCGACGTGCGCCCGGAGCCGATCCTGACCGAGACCAGGCGCAACCTCTACGACGGCGTGCCGATCGACGAGGTCCACAAGGCGGCGATCCTCGCCGCGCGCACCCTGATCGAGAAGGACCCCGGCTACACGCGCGCCACCGCGCGGCTGCTGCTGCACACGATCCGGCGCGAGATCCTCGGCGAGGAGCTGCTCCAGTCGGACATGCAGGCGCGCTACGCCGAGTACTTCCCGCAGTTCGTCAAGAAGGGAGTCGCCGCCGAGCTCCTCGACGAGCGGATGCTCCAGTTCGACCTGGCTCGCCTCGGCGCCGCGCTCAAGGCCGAGCGCGACCTGCAGTTCGACTACCTCGGCCTGCAGACGCTCTACGACCGCTACTTCCTGCACGTCGACGAGGTCCGCATCGAGCTGCCGCAGGCGTTCTTCATGCGCGTCGCGATGGGCCTGGCACTGAACGAGATCGACCGCGAGGAGCGGGCGATCGAGTTCTATGAGGTGCTCTCGGCGTTCGACTTCATGAGCTCGACGCCGACGCTGTTCAACGCCGGCACCCGCCGCTCACAACTCTCGAGCTGCTACCTGACGACCGTGGCCGACGACCTCGACGGCATCTACGAGGCGCTGAAGGAAAACGCCCTGCTCTCCAAGTTCGCCGGCGGTCTCGGCAACGACTGGACCAACGTCCGCGCGCTCGGCAGCTACATCAAGGGCACGAACGGCAAGAGCCAGGGCGTGGTGCCGTTCCTGAAGGTCGTCAACGACACCGCGGTCGCGGTCAACCAGGGCGGCAAGAGGAAGGGCGCGGTCTGCGCCTACCTCGAGACGTGGCACCTCGACATCGAGGAGTTCCTCGAGCTGCGCAAGAACACCGGCGACGACCGGCGCCGCACCCACGACATGAACACCGCGAACTGGGTTCCCGACCTGTTCATGAAGCGGGTCATGGAGGGCGGCGAGTGGACCCTCTTCTCGCCCTCGACGTGCCCCGACCTGCATGACAAGTTCGGCCGCGCCTTCGAGGAGGCGTACGTCGGCTACGAGGAAAAGGCGGCGCGCGGCGAGCTGAAGCTCTTCAAGAAGGTCAAGGCAGCCGACCTCTGGCGGCGCATGCTGACCATGCTGTTCGAGACCGGCCATCCCTGGATCACCTTCAAGGACGCCTGCAACGTGCGCTCGCCGCAGCAGCACGTCGGCGTCGTCCACTCGAGCAACCTCTGCACCGAGATCACGCTCAATACCGGGCCGACCGAGATCGCGGTGTGCAACCTCGGCTCGGTCAACCTCGCCCAGCACTTCGCCGACGGCAAGCTCGATCAGGCCAAGCTCAAGAAGACCGTGGCGACGGCGATGCGGATGCTCGACAACGTCATCGACATCAACTACTACGCGGTCAAGAAGGCGCGCGACTCGAACCTGCGCCACCGGCCGGTCGGCCTCGGCATCATGGGATTCCAGGATGCGCTCTATGAATTGAAGGTGCCGTACGCGTCCGACGCGGCGGTCGAGTTCGCCGACCGCTCGATGGAAGCGGTCTGCTACCACGCCTACTGGGCGTCGACCGAGCTCGCCGAGGAGCGCGGCCGCTATTCGAGCTATCGCGGCTCGCTCTGGGACCGCGGCATCCTGCCGGTCGACTCGCTGGACCTGCTCGCCGAGCAGCGCGGCGCGCTGACGATCGCCGACGGCGCCGCGCGGCCGCTGGTCGAGATCGACCGCAGCGCGACGCTCGACTGGGACGAGCTGCGCGCCCGGATCAGCGTCCACGGCATGCGCAACTCGAACTGCATCGCGATCGCGCCGACGGCGACGATCTCGAACATCGTCGGCGTCTCCGCGTCGATCGAGCCGTCGTTCGGGAACCTCTCGGTCAAGTCGAACCTGTCGGGCGAGTTCACGATCGTCAACGAGTACCTGGTGCGCGACCTGAAGAAGGCGGCCCTGTGGGACGAGGTGATGGTGATGGACCTCAAGCACTTCGACGGCTCGCTCAAGCGGATCGATCGCGTCCCCGAGGACCTGAAGGCCCTCTACGCGACCGCGTTCGAGATCGAGACGCAGTGGCTTGTCGAGGCGGCGGCGCGGCGCCAGAAGTGGATCGTCCAGGCGCAGTCGCTCAACATCTACATGGCCGGCGCTTCCGGCAAGAAGCTCGACGAGACCTACAAGCTCGCCTGGCTGCGCGGCCTGAAGACGACCTACTACCTGCGCACGCTGAGCGCGACCAACGCCGAGAAGTCGACGGTGAAGTCGAGCCAGCTCAACGCTGTTTCGAACGGCGTGCGTGGCGGCGTCGCGCCGGTCGCGGCGAGCGCTCCGGCAGCGGCGGCGAGCGACGCGATCGCGAGCGACGTCAAGTTCTGCGCGCTCGACAACCCCGAGTGCGAAGCGTGTCAGTGAGCAAGTGCATCGAGCGTGAGCGGTGTGAACGAGTACCGTTTATCGCCGCGCGCGATGCAACAGAGCAACAAAATCGAAGCCGCGAACTTGATATGTCTTGGGCTTCGCAGTCAATCGCTCCGATAATCGGGCGGTAGAGGAAAACTCCGCAATGCTGGTTTGGGAAGAAGACAAAACCACCGACAACGTTCACGCCGCAAGCACCGCGCCCCGCGCGGTTTCCGCTGTGCCGTCGGCCGTCGCCGCGACTCCTCTCAGCAACGAAGCGATCGCCGCCGCGCCGCGGCGCGAAGCTTCGGCCGCCGTGACGACGCGGCGCGTCAAGGCCGCCGACAAGCGGATCATCAACGGCGCGACCGACGTCAATCAGCTCGTCCCGTTCAAGTACAAGTGGGCGTGGGAGAAGTACCTCGCGACTTGCGCCAACCACTGGATGCCGCAGGAAGTGAACATGTCGCGCGACATCGCGACCTGGAAGGATCCGAACGGCCTCACGGAAGACGAGCGGCGGATCGTCAAGAGGAATCTCGGCTTCTTCGTCACCGCCGATTCGCTCGCCGCCAACAACATCGTCCTCGGCACTTACCGCCACATCACGGCGCCGGAGTGCCGCCAGTTCCTGCTGCGCCAGGCGTTCGAGGAGGCGATCCACACCCACGCCTACCAGTACATCGTCGAGTCGCTCGGGCTGGACGAGGGCGAGATCTTCAATGCCTACCACGAGGTCGCGTCGATCCGCGAGAAGGACGAGTTCCTGATCCCCTTCATCGAGAAGGTCATGGATCCGAACTTCCACACCGGAACCCCGGAGAACGACCAGACGCTGCTGAAGTCGCTGATCGTCTTCGCCTGCCTGATGGAAGGGCTCTTCTTCTACGTCGGCTTCACCCAGATCCTGGCGCTCGGCCGGCAGAACAAGATGACCGGTGCCGCCGAGCAGTACCAGTACATCCTGCGCGACGAGTCGATG
>DASXXO010000353.1:0-3747 GCA_036503045.1 Caldimonas sp.
GGCTCGCTCTACGTGACGCGCCAGACGCTCGCGACACACATCGCGACCCGCGAGGCGATGCAGGCGATGGCCGACGAGCTGTTCGCGGTCGTCGCCAGCGGCCAGGTGAAGATCCTGGTCGCGCAGCGCTACGCCTTGGCCGACGCGGTCCGGGCGCACCGCGACCTCGAGGCGAGAAAGACGATCGGCTCGAGCGTCCTCCTTCCCTGAGGGCGCCGTGCTGACGCTGTACGGCACCAAGGGCTCAGGCTCGGCGGCGGTCGAGGCCGCGCTCGCCGTTGCGGGTCTCGAAGCAAGGCTCGTCGACGCGGCGTCGTGGCAGGAATCGCCCGGCCTCGAGGCGCTGAAGAAGGTCAATCCGCTCGCGCAGATCCCGACCCTGGTCCTCGACGACGGCAGCGTCCTCAGCGAAAGCGCGGCGATCCTGGTCCACCTCGGACTCGTCCACCCAGTAAGCGCCCTGCTCGCGGGCGATCCGTCGGTGCGCGCGCAGCAGATCCGCGGCCTCGTCTACGTCGCCGCGAACTGCTACGCCGGGATCGGCATCCTCGACTATCCCGAGCGCTGGTACCCGGAGCCCGACGAAGCGGTCAGGCAGGCGATGCAGACGCGCGGCCGCGCGCGCCTGCACGAGCTGTGGCGGATGTTCGCCGACCAGTTCCCTGCCACGCCATGGCTTTCGGGCGAGCGGCTCGGCGCGCTCGACATCCTGGCCGCGACGGTCTCGATGTGGAGCGGCGCGCGCATGGCGCTCGCCGAATCGCGCCCCGAGTTCTCGCGGCTGCTCGCGCGGATCGAGTCCGATCCGCGCGTCGCCGCGGTCTGGGCGCGTCACTGGCCGCGTGCATGACCCGGCGATGCCCAGGCTTCGCGCGACGGCATCGGCCGTCCTCCTCGTCCTGGCGCTCGCGGCGCCCGCCGTTGCCCGCGCCGACGGCGAGGACGAGCTCGTCGCGCTGATCAACGCGCGGCGCGCCGAGCAGCGCGACTGCACCGGCAAGCAGCGTCCCGCCGGCAGCCCGCTCGCACCCTCGGCGCAGCTCGCGAAGGTCGAGGCGACGACATCGGCGGAGCTCGGCAAGGCGCTTTCTTCGGTCGGCTACCTGGCTTCGAGCGCGGCGACGATCATCGTCTCCGGGCCGCGCAGTGCCGACGACGCGGTGCGCCAGATCGAGCAACACTATTGCGCGAGCCTGCTCGACGGCCGCTATTCCGACATCGGCGTCGCGCGCAGCGGCACGACCTGGCGCATCAACATCGCGCGACCGCTCATCGCCAAGGACCTCGGCGACTGGCGCCAGGCCGGCCAGGCGGTGCTCCGCCTCGTCAACGACGCGCGCAGCCGCGCGCGCGCCTGCGGCGAGCGGGCGTTCGCGCCGGCGCCTCCGCTCGCCTGGAACGATTCGCTCGCCGTCGCGGCGCTCGTCCACAGCCGCGACATGGCGGCGCGCAACTACTTCGACCACGCCGACGCGACGGGCGCGACGGTCGTGCAGCGCGCCACGCGCGCCGGCTATCGCTGGCGCGTCGTCGGCGAGAACATCGCCGCGGGGCAGGGCTCGGCGCGGCAGGTCGTCGCTGGCTGGCTGGCAAGCCCGGGGCATTGCGCCAACATCATGGAGCGCGACTTCGCCGAGATGGGCGCCGCCTACGCGATCGAGTCGCACAGCGCGATGGAGATCTACTGGACGCAGGTGTTCGGCGGGCGCTAGCTGATGTTCAGGAGTTGTTTACCCGTAAGGCCTTCGCGCTCAGGTTGAACGCGCGCTGCCCGGCCGCGCCTTGGCGTGCTCGCGCGGGCCGGCCCCCGTCAGCCGCTTCGGCGCACCCGCCGCAGCTCGTCGAGGACGAGCAGCACGGCGCCGACCGTGATCGCGCTGTCGGCGACGTTGAACGACGGGAAGTAGTGGCTCTTCCAGTGCACCTGGAGGAAGTCGACGACGTGGCCGTGCAGCAGCCGGTCGATCACGTTGCCGAGCGCGCCGCCGAGGATCAAGGCGAGCGCCCAGCCGAACACGCGCTGGCCGCCGTGGCGGGCGAGCAGCCAGACGATGAAGACGGCGGCCGCGAGCCCCAGGCCGACGAAGAACCAGCGCTGCCAGCCGCTCGCGTCGCTGAGGAACGAGAACGCGGCGCCGCGGTTGTGCGCGCGGACGATGTCGAAAAACGGCGTCACCATGCGCGCGTCGCCGAGGTTGAACGTCGCGACGATCATCGCCTTGGTCAGCTGGTCGAGGACGATCACCGCGAGCGCGATGCCGAGCCAGGGCGCGAGTGCGCGCCGCGTCTTGCCCGCCGCCATCAGGCCGCCGCGCGCGCTTCGCCGGCGCCGAACAGGTTGGCGGTGCAGCGGCCGCAGATCGTCGGGTGGGCCGGATCGCGGCCGACGTCGCTGCGGTAATGCCAGCAGCGCTCGCATTTCGGCGCGCTCGTGACCTCGGCCTCGACAAAGAACTCGGCCGCGTCGGCAGCGGCCGCGAGCGGCACGACGCGGGCCGCCGAAGTGATGAGCACGAAGCGCAGGTCGTCGCCGAGCGAAGAGAGAAGCTCCAGCATCGCCGGTCCGGCCTTGACCGTGACCTCGGCCTGCAGCGACGAGCCGAGCTTGCCCTCCGCGCGCAGCGCCTCGATCCTGCGGTTCGACTCGGCGCGGACGTCGGCGATCCTCGCCCACTTCGCGAGCAGCGCCTCGTCGGCCCAGGCGCGCACGTCGCTGTAGGTCTCGACGAAGATCGAAGGAGACCCCTTGGGGCCGAACACCTTCCATGCTTCTTCGGCAGTAAAGCTCAGGATCGGCGCCATCCAGCGCAGCATCGCCTGCGCGAGGTGCCAGAGCGCCGTCTGCGCCGAGCGCCGCGCGCGCGAGTTGCGGGCCGTCGTGTAGAGGCGGTCCTTCAGGATGTCGAGGTAGAACGCGCCGAGGTCCTCGGAGCAGAACACCTGGAGCTTTGCGACCACGGGATGGAACTCGTAGACGCCGAAGTGCCCGCCGGCGAAGACGCCGCGGGCGGCGTCGAACGCGCCGACGATCTCGGTCTGGAGCGCCGCGCTGCGCGCGAGCGCCCAGCGGTCGACCTCAAGCATGTCGGCGCGCGGCACCGCGTCGGCGGCGACGTCGAAATCGCTCGTGTTGGCGAGGAGGAACCGCAAGGTGTTGCGGATCCGCCGGTACCCGTCGACGACCCGCGCCAGGATCTTGTCGTCGATCGCGAGGTCGCCGGAATAGTCGGTCGAGGCGCACCAGAGCCGGATGATCTCGGCGCCGAGCTTCTCGGTCGTTTCGCGCAGGCCGATGAAGTTGCCGAGGCTCTTGCTCATCTTGCGGCCCGAGCCGTCGACGGCGAAGCCATGCGTCAGGAGCCCGCGGTATGGCGCGTGGCCCTCGATCGCGCAGGCGATCAACAGCGACGAGTGGAACCAGCCGCGGTGCTGGTCGTGGCCTTCGAGATAGAGGTCGGCCTCGGGGCTCCTGCCGTCGTCTTCCGGGTTCGTCGTTCCGGGGTGGCTGCCGCGCAGGACGTGGAAGAACGTCGATCCGGAGTCGAACCAGACGTCGAGGATGTCGTTGCTCTTCGCGTAGTGCGCTGCCGAGCGCTCGCCGACGCTGCCGAGCACTTCCTCGGCGCTGAGCCGCGACCACGCCTCGACGCCGCCTTGCGCGACTATTTGCCCCGCGCGGTCGATCAGCGCGAGCGTGTCGGGGTGGAGCTCGCCGGTCACGTTGTGCAGGAAGAGCGGCAGCGGGAC
>DASXXO010000354.1:0-16405 GCA_036503045.1 Caldimonas sp.
TCCGACTACGTCGCCGCGCGGCACGAGCTCATCCAGCGGGCCCTGCGCGGCGAGGAGTCGCACAGCGAGACGATCGCGCTGCGGCCGGACGGTACGTCGTTCGAGGTCGACCTGCGCGTCATCCCGCTCCGCTACCGGGGCGAGCCGCATGTGCTTTCGATCGCGCGCGACATCACCGAGCGACGCCGGCGCGAGCGCGAGCTGCAGCGCAGCGAAGCGCGGCTGCGGGCGACGGTGGAGGCGGGGTTCGACCCGATCATCGGCATGGACGGCGAAGGCAGGATCGTCGAGTTCAACGCTGCCGCGGAACGCTGCTTCGGTCACGAGCGCTCGGCGGTCCTCGGCCGGCTCCTCGCCGACGTGATCATTCCGCAGCGCCTGCGCGGCGGCCACACCGAGGGGCTCAGCAACTTCGCCCACACCGGCTCGGGGCCCTTCGTCGGCCGTTTGCTCGAAACGACCGCGCTGCGCGCCGACGGCAGCGAGTTTCCGGTCGAGATCGCGGTCGGCGTCGCGGTCGCACCGGAGGGCAACATCTACGTCGGCCACCTGCGCGATATCGCCGCACGACGTCAGGCCGAGAGCCAGCGGGTCGAGCTCGAGGGGCAGCTGCGCCAGGCGCAGAAGATGGAGGCGATCGGCCATCTCACCGGCGGAATCGCCCACGACTTCAACAACATCCTGACCAGCGTCACCGGCTACATCGTGCTCGCGACCGAGCGCGCCGAGCGGCTCGGCGCCGCCGACCTCGTGCGCCAGCTCGGCCAGGCGCACCTCGCCGCGCAACGCGCGCGCGACCTGATCTCGCAGATGCTCGCGTTTGCGCGCCGGCAGCGCAGCGAGCGGCGCCCGCTCGCCCTGGCCGCGGAACTGCGCCAGTCGGCACAGCTGCTGCGCTCGACGCTGCCGAGCGCGGTCGAGCTGCACACCGCGCTCGATGCGCACGCGCCGGCGGTCGTCGGCGACTCGGTGCAGATCGAGCAGGTTCTGTTCAACCTGTGCATCAACGCGCGCGACGCGATCCGGGGCGCCGGCGCGGTCAACATCGGCCTCGCCAGCGCCGCGATCGAAGGCGTGTGCGCGTCGTGTCGCGCGCCCTTGCGCGGGCACTGGGTCGTCCTGTCGGTGGACGACAACGGCAGCGGGGTGAGCGAAGCAGTGCGCGAGCGGATGTTCGAGCCGTTCTACACGACCAAGCCGGTCGGCAGCGGCTCAGGGATGGGTCTGGCGATGGTGCACGGCATCGTCCACGACCACGGCGGGCATCTGCTCGTCGATCCGGTCGAGCCACGCGGAACGTCGTTCCGGGTCCTGCTGCCGCCGGCGCAGGGACTCCCCATGCGCGCCGTCGCGGTCGACGCCGAGCCCGCGGCGCGCGGCGCACTCGCCGGCCGCGTGCTGCTCGTCGAAGACGAGGCGATGGTCGCCGCGTTCATGTCCGAGCTCCTCGGCGGCTGGGGCTTCGAGGTCGTCCATTGCGGCGATCCGCTCGACGTCGAACAGGTGCTCGCGAGCGGCGTCGCCTTCGACGTCGTCCTCACCGACCAGACGATGCCGGGTCTCACCGGCCTCGAGCTCGCCGAGCGCCTCGCGACCGCCCGGCCAGAGCTGCCGGTGCTCCTCTACAGTGGGTTCGGCGAGGGCATCGACGTCGCCGCGCTCACGCGCTCAGGCGTGCGGGCGCTGTTGCGCAAGCCCATCGAGCCGGAGGCGCTGCGCTCGGCGCTGGCGGAGTCGCTGGGCGAGAGCGCATGAGCGACAGCTGGAGGGCTCATGACGACCGCCAGCGCCCGCGTGCATCGAGGACGCGCAGGCGCGTCTTCTGTGCGATGCTGCGCGCCTCGGCGTCGTAGGACAGGAGCTCGGCGCGCGCGCGCGCAGCGCGCCGCTGCTCGGCATAGGCGATCCTCAGCCAGTGCGCGCCGGCGACGATTCGATGCAGCGCCCCGGAGACGCCCGCGGTCGGGGCTAGCGAGAGTGCATAGGTCGTGCTGTTCATGATCGGTTCTCCATTCGATGAGCGGACGCCGCTCAGGCGGCCATCGGCAAAGTGGCTGAAGGCTGGGACGGCATTGCGTAGGCGAGCGGCGCCAGCGCCTGCTGGACGCGCCGCAGCTGCGCGCCGGTGACGAGCGCCGAGAGCAGCGCCTGGAAGCGCGGCTCGCCGACCCCAGAAACGATGTACTGCCAGCGGTACGCCTTGAGAATGCCATCGCGCACCTGCTGGATCTGCGCCGCGCTGAGCGACGCGCCCCAATGACGGAGGAAGTAGCCAGCGTCCACGCTGGCCTGCGCCTGCAGGATGCCGTCGACCGCGCCGACCAGCGCGATCAGCTCGTCGACCGCGCTATCGCGCTCGGCAGACGACAGCCGTGCGTCCTCGCGCTGCCACTCGAGCTCGTCGAGGATCGCGTGCTGCGACTCCTCGCGCCAGTGGAACAGGAACACGTCCTTCCAGAGCGGCGACAGCGTCTCGTCTTTGGCGATGCTGGCGCGGTAGTGCGCCTGCGTGAAGAGCTCGATGTGGCAGGTCAGGGCGAGCACCGCCCAGGTGCTCTTCGACAGCACCGCCGCGGCGACCGCGTTCGGCTCGGCAGCGCACACGTAGCCGGCGGGCATCTGCGCTGCCAGCATCTCCTCGATGCGCTGGAACAGCGCCTGGTGCTTGAGCTCCTCGTCGGTGAAGCGGACGATCGCCTCGAACGCGGTCTGGTCGCCGAGCGCGTGGTTGCGGCCGACCTCGACCATCTTGGCGCCGATGAAGCGCTCGACCAGGCCGAACACGTTCGCGTAGGTGCGTCCCTGGACCTGGCTCAGCGCCATGCGCGCGGCCGGCGCGAGGAACTGCAGCTCGTCGACGAGCGACAAGCCGGCAGGCAGGAAGTTCTGGTCGAAGGCGAAGCTGCGGCCGCGGATGACGTCGCGTTCGATCTCCCAGCGCACGCGCTTGGAGACTTCGATGACCTTGGCGTAGCGGCTCGCGTTCGTCGTGGTGGAAGCGATGTGCATGATGTGACTCCTGGTTGACTTCGTCGCCGCGGGCACCGCGCCCTGCGACGTGCCGCCAGTGTCGAAAGCGCCGGTATCGGCGATGCAGCGCTGCGCGCATCGCGTGTTATCGTTTTGTATCGAGCGGGGGTACCACGGCCGTAGAACCCATGGACAGCAGCGGACGCCTTCTCGTCGTCGATGACGATCCAGGCGTGCGGGCGATGCTCGTGGAGTACCTGAGCGGCCACCGCTATGACGTTCGCACCGCCGACAGCGGCACGGCCATGCGCGCCGAGATCGAGCGCGATCTTCCCGACTTGATCCTGCTCGACATCCGCATGCCGGGCGAGGACGGGCTGACCCTCGCGCGCTTCCTGCGCGAGCGCTACGACGTCGGCATCATCATGGTCACTGCCTCGAGCGATGTCGTCGACCGCATCGTCGGCCTCGAGATCGGCGCCGACGACTACGTCGCCAAGCCGTTCGATCCGCGCGAGCTGCTCGCGCGCGTCAAGAGCGTGCTGCGCCGCATGCACGCGCGCGCCGCGATCGCGGGCGGCGCGGCCGAGCCCGCGGAGGCAGCGTCGGAGGCGAGCAACGGAGCCGGCAACGGACGGGTGCGCTGCGGCCGCTGCCTGCTCGACGTCGAGGCGCGCCGCATGTTCGAGGCCGGCGGCGCCGAAGTCGCGATCACGGCGATGGAGTACGAGCTGCTACGCGTCTTCCTCGCCAATCCGAACCGCGTCCTCTCGCGCGACCAGCTTCTGATGCAAACGCGCAACCGCGAGTGGGAGCCGTTCGACCGCGCGATCGACATCCGCATCGGCCGCCTGCGCAAGAAGATCGAGCCCGACCCGGCGGCCGAGCCGCGCTGCATCCGGACCGTGCGCAACGCAGGGTACATGTACGTCCCCGCGTAGCGACCGCTCGCGCGGCTGCGGCGCCCTCAGGTGCAACAGCTAGGTGCACCGACCCGGCCCGAAGCGCACGTCCCCGGCAGCGCCGGTCGATACTGACGAGCAGATCCCTTATGCGCCGCGACCAGCCGACCGGCAAGCCCATCCGCGAGACTCTGCAAAGGGCCTGGCCGGCCGCTGCGCTCGTGACCGCCGTCGTGCTGGCGGGCATCTGGTTCCTGCAAGGCACGATCCCGCGCCATATCGTGCTCGGGTCCGGCCTCAAGGACGGGCTCTACCACCAGTACGCGCAGCGCTACAAGGAAATCCTGGCCCGCGAGGGCGTGACCGTCGAACCGCCTGACCGGCGGCGCAGAAGAGAACGAGGAGCTCCTGCACGACCCAAAATCCGGGGTGGATGTGGCCTTCATGCACGGCGGGATCGTCCGACCGCAGGAGCGCGGCAACCTGACCATGCTGATGGCTCTCTACTACGAGCCGCTCTGGATCTTCTACCGCGATCCGGCAACGCTGACGCAACTGGACGAGCTCCGCGGCAAGCACGTCGCCATCGGCTCGCCGGGCAGCGGAGTCCGGGCTTTCATCGAGCCGCTGCTCGTCGCCAACGAAATCACGAGCGCCAACACCAGCGTACTTCGCCGCCAGGCGGCCCCCGTCGTGGAAGATTCACTGGCCGACGACAGCACGCAGTCTCAGGCCCGCGCAGAACCATGCGCGCTCGCCGCGCCAGATTTGCACCCGCGCGCTTGGCCCGCGCCGGGCGAGTGACGCAGCGGCTGCAACGATCTGCCACCGGCGCGGCGCCGAAACAGCAACGCCGGTCGCTGCCGCGAAGCGGCGGCGGCCGGCGTCGTTTCGGCGCCGGCTCAGGCGGGCGTGTGTGGCGCCTCGTCCGTCAGCAGCGGCGGCACTCCCGTCGCGCCGGCGGCAGCGCTCGCCTCGCCCTTCTTGCTGTGGTCGGCGCCGATGAACAAGTACATCGCGGGCACGACGAACAGCGTGAACAGCGTGCCGATCGCCATGCCGGTGAAGATGACGATGCCCATCGCCTGGCGCCCGGCCGCGCCGGCGCCCGAGGCGATGACGAGCGGCACGACGCCAAAGACCATCGCCGCCGTCGTCATCAGGATCGGCCGCAGCCGGATGCCGGCCGCTTCCTCGATCGCCTCGCGTTTCTTGCGGCCTGTCTTCTGCAGGTTGTTGGCGACTTCGACGATCAAGATGCCGTGCTTGCTGATCAGCCCCATCAGCGTGACCAGGCCAACCTCGGTGTAGATGTTCATCGAGGCGAAGCCCAGGAAGATGAAGATCAGCGCGCCGAACAGCGCCAGCGGCACCGAAACGAGGATGACGATCGGATCGCGGAAGCTCTCGAACTGCGCCGCCAGGGCCAGGAAGACGATGATGAGGGCGAACGCGAAGGTGACGAGAAAGCCGCCCGACTCCTGCACGTACTGGCGTGACTGGCCCGAATAGTCGACGATGTAGCCGCTCGGGGCCACTTCCTTGAGCGTGTCGGTCATGAACTTCAGGACGTCGCCCTGCGAGGCGCCGGAGACGCCCGAGATCGTCACCGAGTTGAGCTGCTGAAAGCGGGTGATCGACTCGGGGACGATGTCGTACTTGATGCTCGCCACCGTGCTCGCCGGGATCAGGCCGGCAGTCGGCGTCTTGATGTAGAAATCGAGCACGTCGTTCGGGTTCAGCCGATCGACCTGCAGCACCTGCGGGATCACCTTGTAGGAGCGGCCGGCGATCGAGAAGTAGTTGACGTAGCCGCCGCCGAGCGCCGCGCCGAGCGCCGCGCCGACGTCCTGCTGCGTCATGCCGAGCGCGGCGACCTTGTCGCGGTCGACGACCACGGTCGCCTGCGGCTTGTCGAGCTTGAGGTCGACGTCGAGGAAATAGAACTTGTTGGCGGCGCGCGCCTTGTCGACCACCTGCTGCGCCACCGCATTGAGGTTCTCGAACGGCTCGGTCGTGGAGATGACGAACTGCACCGGCAGCCCGGAGGCGCCCGGCAGCGACGGGAACTGGAACGCCGCGACCCGGCCGCCGGCGACCTTGTTCCACTTCGACTGCAGGTCGCGCTGGATCTCGTGCGCGTTGCGCTTGCGCTCGGCCCAGTTCGTGAGGATGACGCCACCGATGCCCTGGTTGACCGTCGGCACGCCGGTGATCTGGAACATCTGCTTGTATTCGGGCTCGGTCTTGGCGATGTCGAAGATCTGCGTCGCGTAGGTGAGCATCTGCTCCGACGTGGCCGTCGGCGGGCCGACGACCTGCGAGCCGATGAAGCCCTGGTCTTCCTCGGGCGAAAGCTCCGAAGCCGACATCTTGAACATGACGCCAAGCAGCAACATCAGCAGCACGCCCATCACGATCAGCACCGGCCAGGTGTCGAGCAGGCCGTGCAGGACCGTGGCGTAGGCGCGATGGACGCGATCGAAGGCATGTTCGACGAGGCGGGCGAACCTGCCAGTGTCCTGTTCGGGCCGGAAGAAGCGCGAGGTCATCATCGGCGACAAGGTCAGGGCGACGACGCCGGAGACCGCGACCGCGCCGGCCAGCGTGAAGGCGAATTCGGTGAAGAGCGCACCGGTCAGGCCGCCCTGGAATCCGATCGGCACATAGACGGCGATGAGCACGATCGTCATGGCGATGATCGGGCTGCCGAGCTCCCGGGCCCCGATCAGGGCCGCCTGCATCGGGGTCAGGCCTGCCTTCATGTGCCGGTCGACGTTCTCGACGACGATGATGGCGTCGTCGACGACCAGGCCGATCGCCAGCACCAGCGCCAGCAGCGTCAGCAGGTTGATCGAATAGCCGAGCAGCAGCATCACGAAGAAGGTGCCGACCAGCGACAGGGGCATCGCGATCACCGGCACGATCACCGCACGGAGGCTGCCGAGGAACAGGAAGATGACGACGGTGACGATCAGCAGCGCCTCGACCAGCGTCTTCACGACCTCGGTGATCGAGGTGTTGATGAAGTCGGTCGAGTCGTAGACGATCTCGCCGGTGACGCCGTTGGGCAGCTGCGCCCTCAGGTCGGGGAAGGCCTCCCGCACTCGCTTGGCGACGTCGAGGATGTTCGCCTCGGGCGCCACCTTGATGCCGATGAAGACCGAGCGCACACCGCTGAACGAGACGTTGAAGTCGTAGTTTTCCGACCCGAGCGTGACGGTGGCGACGTCCTCGAGGCGGACGATGGCGTCGCCGCTCTGCTTGACGACCAGCTTCTTGAATTCGTCGACGCTGTGCAGGTCCGTGCCCGCAGTCAGCGGCACCGTGACCATCTGGCCCTTCGAGGCGCCGAGCGCAGCCAGGTAGTTGTTGCTTGCGAGCGCCTGGCTCACGTCGGCGGCGGTCAGGCCGTGCGCCGCCAGCCTGCTGGAATCGAGCCAGGCACGCAGCGCGAACAGGCGCGCACCGAGCAGCTCGGCGGTCTGCACGCCGTCGATCGAATCGAGCTTGGGCTTGACGACGCGCGACAGGAAGTCGGTGACGTTGTTGGTCGGCAGCGCGTCGCTGTAGAAGCCGAGGTACATCGCGTCGATCGTCGAGCCCACCGCGACCGTCAGCACCGGGGCCTGCGCTTGCACCGGCAGCTGGTTCTTCACCGAGTTGACCTGGGTGTTGATTTCGGTCAGCGCCCGATTCGCGTCGTAGTTGAGGCGCAGCGTCGCGATGATGGTGGAGACGCCGCTCGAGCTCGAGCTCGACAGGTAGTCGATCCCCTGCGCCTGGGCGATCGCCCCCTCGAGCGGCTGCGTGATGAAGCCGGCGACGGTCTGCGCGTCGGCGCCGTAGTAGGTCGTCGAGATGGTGACGACGGCGTTCTGCGTCTTCGGGAACTGGTTGACGGGCAGGCTGAACAGCGAGCGCAGGCCGAGCACGACGATGAGCAGGCTCACCACCATGGCCAGCACCGGCCGCTTGATGAAGGTGTCGGTGAAGTTCATGGCCGGCTCCTCACTGTTCCTGCGGCTTCGGATTCGGGCTGTTGGCCGGCAGCACGCTGTTGTCGACCACGACCGGCGTGTTGTTCTTCAGCTTGACCTGGCCGCTGGTGACGACCGTCTGGCCTTCCTTCAGGCCCTTGAGGACGGTGACCTGGTCGCCGCGCGTCTCGCCGGTCGTGACGAAGACCTGCTGGGCGACGAGGCTGTCGCCCGCCGCGGATGCGGCCGGCGCCGCCACGGTCGCGCCGGACGCAGCGCCGCTTGCCGCGCGAGCCTCGGCCTCCGCCTCGCTCTTCGGCCTGACGATGAAGACGGTCGAGCCGTAGGGGTTGTAGGTGATCGCCGTCTGCGGCAGCGTCAGGTAGCGCTTCTTCTCGCCGATCTCGACCGCGACGTTGGCAAACATCCCCGGCAGCAGCTGGCGCTTGGCGTTCGGCAGGGTCGCTTCGATCAGCACGTTGCGCGTCGCCGGGTCGACCTTGGCGTTGATCGCCGTGATCCGCCCGGGGAAATTCGTGCCCAGATAGCTGTCGGTCGCGACGTTGACGACCTGGCCGAGCACGAGGCCGCCGATCTGCTTCTGCGGCAGGTTGAAGTCGATGTAGATCGGATCGATCGTCTGCAGGGTGACGATCTTGTCGCCCGGGTTCAGGTACTGGCCGGGGTTCACGGTCGTGATGCCCAGGCGCCCGCTGAAGGGCGCAACGATGGTCTTCTTGGCGATCGTCGCCTGTTGCTGCGCCACCAGCGCGCGCCGGCTCTTGAGATCCGACTCGTCGGAGTCGACCTGGGCCTGAGCGATCGCCTCGACCGCCAGCTGCTCCTTGTCGCGCGCCAGCGTGGTGGCCGAGAGGTCCGCCGCCGCCTGGAGCGAGCGCAGCTGCGCGATGTCGGAATCGGCGTTGAGCTGCACCAGCACCGCGCCGGCCTTTACTTCCTGGCCGGACTTGAACTCGATGCTGCGTACCAGGCCGGCGATTTCGGTCGTGACGTCGACGCCGCGCACCGCGACCATCGTGCCGATGGCGCCGACCTGCGGCTGCCATTCGAGCGCCTCGACCCGGGTGGCGGTCACGGTTTGCGGCCCCGGCCTCGGCGACGCGGCGATGATCTTCTGGATATGCAGGGCGAAGCCGCCGCCCAGCAGCGCGACCAGCACCAGGACGGCGCCGACCATGATCAGCATTCGCTTCGTCATCTTCTTCACGGGTCTACCACTCCTCGGTTCGTTGCGATGCCAGGCGCGCATCTTCTATGGTTGGCTCGGCGCGTCGGGGTGCGAAATATCGGCCAGCTCCTTGCGGTTCCACCAGCCGCCGCCGAGCGCCTGGAACAGCGCCGCCGTGTCGGCATATCGGTTGGCCTGCGCCGCCGCGAGCGTGACACGGGTCTGCTGGTAGATGCGCTGCGCCTCGAGCAGCACCAGGAAGCTCACCGCACCGATCTTGTACTGCCGCCCGACCAGGATCATCTGCTGCTCGGCCAGCGATGCGGCCTCCTCCTGCGAGCGCACGCCCTCGGCGTCGAGGTCGAGCGCGCGCAGCGTGTCTGCGACGTTGAGGAAGGCATTGAGCACCGTCTGCCGGTATTGCGCGGCGGCCGCGTCGTAGCCGGCGATCGCCGCCCGCTTGTTGGCCTGCAGCGCGCCGCCGTTGAAAATCGGCTGCAGCAGCGCGGCGCCGATGCTCCATGCGCTGGCGCTGCTCGTGAACAGCTTGTCGACCGTGAACGCCTCCGAGCCGACGCTGCCGCTCAGGACGAGCTGCGGGTAGAGGTTGGCCGTGGCGACTCCGACCTGGGCGCTGGCCGCGTGCAGCAGCGCCTCGCTGGCGCGAATGTCGGGCCGCTGCTTGAGCATCTCCGAGGGCAGGCTGACCGGGATGTCGACCGGCAGCTGCAGCGTTTCGAGAGTGAACTCCGGCAGGCCCGGGTCGCCGGGCAAGCGGCCGGCGAGCACCGAGAGCTGGTGCCGTGTCTGCGCCAGGGCCCTCTGGATCGCCGGCAAGGTGGCGCGCGTCTGCGCCAGCAGGGCTGCTTGGGTGAGTACCGTGGCGCGGGAGACGGCGCCGAAACGGGCTTGCTTCTGCACCAGATCGTAGGCCTTCGTCTCGGCGTCGATGACGTCGCCGATGGCCTGTAGCTGCGCCCGCAGCGACGCTTCCTGGATCGCCGTGGTGACCAGGTTGGTGGTCAGGCTCAGGTAGGCGGCTTCGAGCTGGTAGCGCTGAAAGTCGACGGTCGCCTCGAGGCCCTCGAGCTCGCGTCGTATCCCGCCGAACGCGTCGACCGTGTACGAGACGTTGACCGAGGCGTTGTAGACGGTGAAGACGTTGAAGCCCGGCGTGCCTCCTCCCGCCGGCGGCAGCTTCTCGCGCTGCGCGCCGAGCTGGCCGGTGACCGCGGGAATCTGCCTGCGGCTCGAATCGGCCTGGTAGTTTTCCAGGGCCTGGCGCAGCGTCGCCTGCGCGGCAGCGAGCGTCGGGCTTTGCGTCAGGGCGCTGCGGATCAACTGGTCGAGCGGATCGGAGCGGAACAGCTGCCACCACTGCGCCGGCATGTCCTGGCCCATCGTCAGGAGCTGTGCGGCGCCGCCGGTGCCGGGCGCGCTCGCCGTCTGCGCCGGCACCGGCGCCGGCGTGTAGGGATGCGACGCGTCGGCGACCTGCGGCGGCGGCGGCGTCTTGAAATCGGGGCCGACGGCGCAGCCGGCCAAGGCCAGCGCGATGGCGACGACGAGGCGGGCGCGCCGTGGTGCGATCGGTTTCTTGACGTGGCTCATGCCTTGCTCCGGGAAGGTCTGATGGTTGACGGCATGCTCTCGGCGGGCTGACGCAATGGCCGTGCCGGCGCCGCCTCGGCCCGCGTGACGCGCTGGTTTCCGCACGAGCGCTAGGGCGACGCCGTCGCCAGGCGGCGACGCAGCCAGCCGAGGCCGCTCGACGTCGCCGCGGCCGGCCGGTACTCGCAGCCGATCCAGCCCGCGTAGCCGAGCGCGTCGACGGCGTCGAACAGGTATTCGTAGTTCAGCTCGCCGGCGTCGGGCTCGTGACGCTCGGGAACGCCGGCGATCTGCAGATGGCCGACCCGGCCGCCCGGCAGGTGCTTGCGCAGCTTCATCGCCACGTCGCCTTCGACGATCTGGCAATGGTAGAGGTCCATCTGAACCTTGAGGTTCGGTGCGCCGACCGCAGCGACGATCGCGTGCGCATCGTCCTGCCGGTTCAGCAGGTAGCCCGGGATGTCGCGGGTGTTGATCGGCTCGATCAGGACGTCGATGCCGGCGGATGCAACGCGTTGCGCAGCCCACGCGAGGCTTTCGCGATAGCGCGCACGCTGCGCCTCGCGGTTCGCCTCGGAAGAGACCAGCCCCGCCATGACGTGGACGCGCGGACAGCGCAGCGCGGCCGCATAGTCGAGCGCGCGATCGATGCCGCGCCTGAACTCGTCTTCCCGGCCCGCCAGGCTCGCGATGCCGCGCTCGCCGCCGGCGAAGTCGCCGGGCGGCGCGTTGAACAGCACATGCTGCAGGCCATGGTCGGCGAGCTTCGCGGCGAGCATCGCCGCCGGCCATTCGTACGGAAAGAGAAACTCGACCGCGCGAAAGCCGTCGGCCGCCGCCGCGGCGAAGCGGTCGAGGAACGCGTGCTCGGTGTACATCATGCTCAGGTTGGCAGCGAAGCGCGGCATCTCCTTCGTCCTCTTTCTCACCAGCGCGCACCGAGATGGCGGCGCAGGTCGTCGATCTCGACCGCCGACAACGGGGCAGGCTTGGGCTCGGCGCCGAGCCAGAGTCGTGCGGTCTCCTCGAGCTCCTCGAGCACCGCCATCGCCGCCGCCGGCGTCTCGTGCCACGCGTTCGGGCCGAGGCGCGAAAGCATCACCGCACGGATCGGCGCGCCGCGCAGCTGTGCGGCAGCGATCGCCGCGGCCACGCGATCGCCGACCGCCGAATCGCCGGGACGGCGATACGCGATCAACGGCACGTGCCCGACCTTCATCACGAAGTATGGCGTGATCGGCGGCAGGAAGTCGGCGCGCTCCTCGTCGCCAGGAATCGCGAGGCTCGCGCCGACGAGATGGCGCGAGTGCGTGTGGATCACGCAGCCGGCCTCCGACGTCGCGCCGTAGATCCGCAGGTGCAAGGCGAGCGTCTTGCTCGCCCTCGCCGCGCCTGCTGCGGGAACGCCGCTCGCGTCGACCTTGACGAGCGCCTCGGGAACGAGCTCGCCGAGGCACGCGTCGGTCGCGCTGATGAGAAAGCCCCCGGCAAGGCGCGCGCTCAGGTTGCCGGTCGTGCCGTGCACGTAGCCGCGGGCATGCAGCGAGCGGCCGACCCGGCAGAGCTCTTCGCGCAGCCGCGCCTCGTTCACGCCACGACCGCGAACGCGCGGCTGAAGAAGTCGACCGCGCCGAAGTTGCCCGACTTCAGCGCCAGCTGAAGCCCCTCGGCGGCGAGCGCCGGGGCGGCGTGGCACCACGGAACGCCGGGGTCGATCTGCGGGCCGATGCGCAGGCTCCGGACCGCGAGCGCCTGGACGCACGCACCCGAGGTCTCGCCGCCGGCGACGACGAGCCGGCGCGCGCCGCGCTCGACCAGCGCCTTGGCGACGCCGGCGAGCAGCGCTTCGAGGCGTGCGCCGACATCGCCCGGGCCGCCGCGCGCCTGTGCCGCGGCGACCGCGTCGGGCGCGGCCGTGCTGTAGACGAGGACCGGCCGATCGGGTCGTTCGGCCCACTCGCGCACCGCCCACTCGGCGACTTGCGAAGCGATCGCAGCGTCCTCGCCGGCGCCGAGCGCGAGCGGATCGATGCGCCGCGCCGCGCCGCCCGAGCGGAGGAAATCGGCGACCTGCGCGTTGGTCGCTTCCGAGCAGCTGCCGGAAACGATCGCGCGCTGGCCGCGCACCGACGGCAGCGACGCGGCGTCGCCCGACGGTGCGAGGCCGAAGTTGCGCGGCAGGCCGATCGCGAGCCCCGATCCGGCGCAGACGAGCGGCAGCTCGCGCACCGCCGCGCCGAGGCGCAGCAGGTCTTCGTTGTCGATCGCGTCGGCGATCGCGATCGCGACGCCCGCCTCGCGCAACGCAGCGAAGCGCGCGACGATCGCCGCGGCCGACGCCGCCGTCGCACGGTGGTCGACGAGGCCGACGCGCCGCGGCGCGCGGCCGCCGGCGCGCTCGGAGGCGAGCTGCGCCTGCAGGACGCGAACGAGGTTCGCGTCGGTCATCGGCGTCAGCGGATGCTGGCGCATGCCGCTCTCGGAGAGCAGAACGTCGCCGACGAACAGATGCCCCTTGAAGACCGTGCGCGCGTTGTCGGGGAACGCCGGGGTCGCGATCGTGAAGTCGCAGCCGAGCTCGTCCATCAGCGCCTCGAGGACCGGGCCGATGTTGCCGCGCGGCGTCGAGTCGAAGGTCGAGCAGACCTTGAAGTAGATCTGGGTCGCGCCGGCGGCGCGCAGCCACCGGCACGCGGCGAGCGACTGCGCGACCGCGAGCTCGGGGAGGGTCGTGCGCGACTTGAGGGCGACGACGACCGCATCGGCGCCGCTCGCTGCCGAGGCGTCGGCGGGAACGCCGATCGTCTGCACCGCACGCATGCCTGCGCGCACGAGGTTGTTGGCGAGGTCGGTCGCGCCGGTGAAGTCGTCGGCGATGCAGCCGAGGCGAACGGTCATGCGCGGCCCGGCAACCCGATTCCGGGGAAGATCTTGATCACCGCGGCATCGTCCTGCCCGCCGAAACCCGCCGTCGACGCCTGCATGAACATCTGATGCGCCGTGCTCGCGAGCGGCAGCGGGAACTTGGTCGCGCGCGCGGTGTCGAGGACGAGGCCGAGGTCCTTCACGAAGATGTCGACCGCCGAGAGCGGCGCATAGTCGCCGGCGAGCACATGCGCCATCCGGTTCTCGAACATCCAGCTGTTGCCAGCGCTGTGCGTGATGACGTCGTAGAGCGCCGCGGGATCGACCCCTTCGCGCAAGCCGAGCGCCATCGCCTCGGCGGCGGCGGCGATGTGCACCCCGGCGAGCAGCTGGTTGATGATCTTGACCTTGCTGCCGTTGCCGGCACGGTCGCCGAGACGGTAGACCTTGGCTGCCATCGCATGCAGGAACGGCTCGGCGATCGCCCACGCCTGGTTGCGCGCAGCGCCCATCACCGTCATCTCGCCGGACGCGGCCCTCGCCGCGCCGCCCGAGATCGGCGCGTCGACGTAGCAGAGGCCGATGGCGTCGAGGCGACGCTCGAACTCGATCGAGACGTTCGGATCGACGGTCGAGCACATGACGAAGACGCTGCCCGGCCGCATCGCCGCCGCGGCACCATCGTCGCCGAACAGCACCGCTTCGGTCTGCGCCGCGTTGACGACGACCGAGACGACGAGCTCGCACTGCGCGGCGAGCTCGGCCGCGCTTGCGCAGGCGGTGCCGCCATCGCGCGCGAACGCCGCGGCGACGCCTTCGCGCGCATCGCAGACGAAGACGTCGGCCCCGGCGCGACGCAACGATCCCGCCATGCCCGAGCCCATCGTGCCGAGGCCGATCACGCCGACGCGGCGTCCTGCGATCGATGGTCCGTTCATCGCATGCTCGTCACGAAGCGTAGTTTGCCGCAGAATGCGGCCGCTCCCCGGACCCTCACTTGAAGCGCCAAGATCGTCATCGTCGAGCCGCAGCGACGCGCGTCGCGCAGCTGGCGCTGGCGCTGCTCGCGCCGTTTTGCGCGTCGGCCCAGGACGCTGCGCTGCCCGCATTCAAGCAGCTCGATTCGATGGAGGCCCGCGTCCAGGGCTGCGTCACTTGCCACGGCCAGAGCGGGCAAGGGACGAACAGCGGCTACTACCCGCGCATCGCCGGCAAGCCCGCCGGCTACCTCTACAACCAGCTGATCGCGTTCCGCGACGGCACGCGCGAGTACCCGCCGATGAACTATCTGGTGGCGTACCTGCCGGATTCGTATCTGCGCGAGATGGCCGAGCACTACGCGGCGTTGCGCCCACCGTATCCGAAGCGCGAGCCGCCGGCGGCGGATGCGGCGATGCTGGCCCGCGGACAGGCGCTCGTCACGCAGGGCGATCCGCAAAAGGCAATTCCGGCGTGCGTCGCGTGTCACGGCGCCGGGCTCACCGGGATGAATCCGGGCATCCCGGGCCTCGTCGGCCTCAGGCCGACCTATGTCGCGGCGCAGCTCACGCGCTGGAAGGTCGGCGACCGGCGCGCCGCCGAGCCCGATTGCATGAAGCGGATCGCGACCAGGTTGTCCGAGCCCGACATCGCCGCCGTCTCGCTGTGGCTGGCGCGCCAGGAACCGCCCAAGGATCCGTCACCGGAATCGTCCAATCTCGTGCGCATGCCGTTCGCGTGCGGAAGCCAGCGATGAGGCGGGCCGCACTGTACGTGCTGCTCGCGCTCGCGGTCCTCGCGACCGTCGCAGCGGTCACTTTCGCGTTGCTGCTGCCGCGAGCGCCCGCGCCTGGCGAGCCGGGTCGCGGCGGAGGCAAGGCCGCGGCGAGCAACGCGACCACCCAGCAGATCGCGGCCGGCGAATACCTCGCGCGCGCCGGCGACTGCGTCGCCTGCCACACGGCACCGGGCGGCCGGGAGTTCGCCGGCACGCGCGCCATGGCGACACCGTTCGGCAACATCTACGTCCCGAACATCACGCCCGACGAAGAAACCGGCAGCGGCCTGTACACCGCCGAGGAGTTCTACCGGATGCTGCACACCGGCGTGTCGCGCGACGGCAAGCTGCTCTATCCGGCGATGCCGTTCGCGTCGTACACCAAGGTGACGCGCGCGGATTCCGACGCGATCTACGCCTACCTGATGTCGGTGCCGCCGGTGAAGCAGGCGAACCGGCCGCATGACCTGCGCTTTCCGTTCAACAAGCGCGAGCTGCTGGTCGGCTGGCGCACCCTTTACTTCAAGGAAGGCGAGTTCAAGCCAGAACCGAACCAGTCGGCGCAATGGAACCGCGGCGCCTATCTCGTCGAGGGCCTCGGCCATTGCACGATGTGTCACACCGCCGTGAATGCGCTCGGCGGATCGAGCGAGTCGAAGGAGTTCGAGGGCGGGATGATCCCGAACCAGAACTGGTACGCGCCCTCGCTCACTTCGAACCGCGAAGCCGGCCTCGGCAACTGGAGCCTCCGCGAGATCGCCGACCTGCTGCAGGTGGGCGTCGCGCAACGAAGCACGGTCTACGGGCCGATGGCCGAGGTGGTCTACAACAGCTTGCAATACCTGTCCGACGCCGACGCCGAGGCGATGGCGGTCTATCTCAAGGCGCTGCCGAAGGGCGACGCCGAGCCGCCCGCGACCAGCCAGGCACGCATGGTGAGCCCCGAGGCGATGGAGCTGGGGCGGCGCCTCTACGAGAAGCAGTGCGCGGTCTGCCACGGGAACGAAGGCAAAGGGCAGCCACCGCAGTACCCGCCGCTCGCCGGCAACCAGTCGATCACGATGGCCTCGCCCGTGAACTCGATTCGCATGGTGCTCAACGGCGGCTATGCGCCGGGGACGAAGAAGAACCC
>DASXXO010000355.1:0-3986 GCA_036503045.1 Caldimonas sp.
TGATGCCGGTGCCGTCGGAAATGAAGAAGACCGTCGGCCGCGGCAGCGCGGGTGGCGCGCTCGCCAGTGCTGCGGGGGTGCCGGGCGTTGTGGAATCGTGCATCGCGCCGATGATAGGCAGCCTTGCAGTGGGGCCGGCCACGACTCGTAGAATCGAAGCAGTTTTCGACCCCCTTCGCATGCTCGCCCTGGCCGCTCGCTCCCGCCGCTGCGCCGCCCGCCCTTGGCGCGCCGGCCTGCCCGGGCATGACCGCGACCGCAGGCGGCGCGATGCCCACGGTGTGTGCACGGGTCGGGAGACGCAGGTTTTTCACGAGCCCCGGGTCTTCCCATGTCATCCACCTACCTGGCGACCGCCTTCGTCGTCCCGTTCGACGCCCTGAGAATGACCGACGTCGAGGCGGTCGGCGGCAAGAACGCCTCCCTCGGCGAAATGATCAGCCAGCTGAGCGGGTCGGGCGTCCGCGTCCCGGGCGGCTTCGCGACGACAGCGCACGCATTTCGGAGCTTCCTCGCCGAAGGCGGTCTCGCGTCGCGCATCTCCGCACGCCTCGCGAGCCTCGACATCGACGACGTGCGCGCGCTGGCCGAAGCGGGCACCGAGATCCGCAGCTGGATCGCGGCGCAGCC
Source organism: Caldimonas sp. (assembly GCA_036503045.1). Taxonomy (GTDB): domain Bacteria; phylum Pseudomonadota; class Gammaproteobacteria; order Burkholderiales; family Burkholderiaceae_C; genus Schlegelella_A. The sequence continues at coordinate 631 of DASXXO010000355.1, forward strand.
GCTGCCCCCGGCGTTCGAGGCCGAGGTCCGGCGCGCATTCGAGCGCCTGAGCGCGGCCGATCCGGGAGCGACCTTCGCGGTTCGCTCGTCGGCGACCGCGGAGGACCTGCCCGAGGCCTCGTTTGCCGGCCAGCAGGAGACTTTCCTCAACGTCTCGGGAACCGACGACGTGCTCGCCAAGATGCGCGAGGTCTTCGCTAGCCTCTACAACGACCGCGCGATCAGCTACCGCGTGCACAAGGGCTACGCGCATGGCGACGTGGCGCTCTCGGTCGGCGTCCAGCGCATGGTGCGCAGCGACCTCGGCTCGGCCGGCGTGATGTTCACGATCGACACCGAGAGCGGCTTTCCCGACGTGGTCTTCATCACCTCGAGCTACGGCCTCGGCGAGACGGTCGTGCAGGGCGCCGTCAACCCGGACGAGTTCTACGTCCACAAGCCGGCGCTTCGCAATGGCAAGCAGGCGATCATCCGCCGCAACCTCGGGTCCAAGCTGATCCGGATGGGGTTCGCCTCGCCCGAGGAACGCGCCGCGAGCGGCAGGCTGGTGACCACCCTCGAGACCGCGACCGAGCAGCGCAACCGCTTCTCGCTGAGCGACGCCGACGTCGCCGAGCTGGCGCGCTACGCACTCGTCATCGAGCAGCACTATGGCCGGCCGATGGACATCGAGTGGGGCAAGGATGGCGTCGACGGCAAGCTCTACATCCTGCAGGCGCGCCCCGAGACGGTGAAGAGCCAGGCGGCCGGCAAGGCCGAGCAGCGCTACAACCTCAAGGGAAGCGGAACGGTCCTCGCCGAAGGGCGGGCGATCGGCCAGAAGATCGGCACCGGGCCGGTCCGCATCGTCGAGTCGGTCGCCGACATGGACCGCGTCCAGGCCGGCGACGTCCTCGTCACCGACATGACCGACCCGAACTGGGAGCCGGTGATGAAGCGTGCGAGCGCGATCGTCACCAACCGCGGCGGGCGCACCTGCCATGCGGCGATCATCGCGCGCGAGCTCGGCATTCCGGCGGTGGTCGGCTGCGGCAACGCGACGACGGCGCTCAAGGACGGCGCGCTGGTCACCGTCGCGTGCTCCGAAGGCGACACCGGCTACGTCTACGACGGCCTGCTCGAGACCGAGGTCACCGAGGTCGAGCGCGGCGAGCTGCCGTATTCGCCGGTGAAGATCATGATGAACGTCGGGAACCCGCAGCTCGCGTTCGATTTCGCGCAGATGCCGAACTCGGGCGTCGGCCTGGCGCGGCTCGAGTTCATCATCAACAACAACATCGGCGTCCATCCGCGCGCGATCCTCGACTATCCGAACATCGACAGCGACCTGAAGAAGGCGGTCGAGAGTGTCGCCCGCGGCCACGCGTCGCCGCGCGCGTTCTACGTCGACAAGCTCGTCGAGGGGATCGCGACGATCGCCGGAGCGTTCTGGCCGAAGCCGGTGATCGTCCGTCTCTCCGACTTCAAGAGCAACGAGTACAAGAAGCTGATCGGCGGCTCGCGCTACGAGCCCGAGGAAGAAAACCCCATGCTCGGCTTTCGCGGCGCCTCGCGCTATGTCAGCGAGTCGTTCGGCGAGGCGTTCGCGATGGAATGCGAGGCACTCGTTCGCGTCCGGCGCGACATGGGATTCATCAACGTCGAGGTGATGGTGCCGTTCGTGCGCACCCTCGGCCAGGCCGAGCGCGTCGTCGCGATGCTCGCCGAGCACGGCCTGAAGCGTGCCTCCGCCGGCGGCAGCGATGGGCTGCGCGTCATCATGATGTGCGAGGTGCCGAGCAACGCCGTTCTCGCCGAGGCTTTCCTCGAGCACTTCGACGGCATGTCGATCGGCTCCAACGACCTGACCCAGCTCACCCTCGGGCTCGACCGCGATTCGGGGCTCGAGCTGCTCGCGCGCGACTTCGACGAGCGCGATCCGGCGGTCAAGGCGCTGATCTCGCGCGCGATCGCCGCCTGCCGCGCGACGGGCAAGTACATCGGCATCTGCGGCCAGGGGCCGAGCGACCATCCCGACTTTGCCGACTGGCTCGCCGACGAGGGCATCGGCTCGATCTCGCTCAACCCGGACAGCGTCGTCGAGTCCTGGAAGCGCCTGGCGCTGCGGCGGCCGGTCGTCTGAGGGTTCGGACCGCGCCGATCAAAGCGTCAACGCCATGTGCAGCTTGGCGTGGTAGTGGTTGCCGATCTTGAGCGCGCGCTGCAGCGTTCCGTAGGCGACGAAGCGGTGCCGCTCGTAGAGGCGGATCGCAGCCGCGTTCTCCGCGGTGACGGTCAGGGTCAGCATCTCGAGCCCGGCGTGGCGCGCCTCGGCGATGCACGCCTCGAGCAACAGCGCGCCGATCCCCTGGCCGCGGACGTCGGGCCGCACCATCATGCCGATCACGTGGCCGATGTGGCGCACCTTGAGGCGCGCCTGGCGCTCGCAGCCGATCGCACCGACCAGGCGCCGCGCACGCCAGGCGCCGAGGACGAAATGGCCGCCGTCGCTCCGATCGAGGCCGAGCCGTTGCAGGTAGTCGGCAGGCTCCTTCTGCGCCTCGCTCTCGGCATCGGAGGTAAACGCCTCGGGATGCAGCGCGAGAAGGTCGTCGCGCAGCCGCTTGTAGTCGGCGAGGTCGGCGGCGTCGAGCGGCCGGATCAGCGGAGCGTCGCTCACCCGCCGATGTAGTGCATCTCGACGCGCCGCTCGCCTGCCCCTTCGGTGGTTTGCGCGCGGCCGCGCAACTCGGAGTAGCGGTCGCTGCGCTGCTGCCAGACCAGGCCGATCGCCGCCGCGATCTCGGCGTCGCTCGCACCGCCGCGCACGAGCGCGCGCAGGTCGTGGCCGCGGCTCGCGAACAGGCACAGGAAGAGCTTGCCTTCGGTCGACAGGCGGGCGCGGTTGCAGTCGGCGCAGAACGCCTTCGTGACGCTCGAGATCGTGCCGATCTCGCCGGCGAGGCCGGCCTCGGCGTAGCGCCAGCGCTCGGCGGTCTCGCCGGGCGCCGACGCGGGCAGGGCGACCAGCTCGAACTCGTCTTCGATCCGGCGCACGACCTCGCTCGACGGCAGCACCTCGTCCATGCGCCAGCCGTTGGTGGCACCGACGTCCATGTACTCGATGAAGCGCAGCACCACGCCCGTGCGGCGAAAGCGGCGCGCCATGGGCAGGATCTCCTGCTCGTTGGTGCCGCGCTTGACGACCATGTTGACCTTGATCGGTCCCAGCCCAGCCGCCTGGGCGGCCTCGATGCCCGCCATCACCTCGGCCACCGGAAAGTCGACGTCGTTCATGCGCCGGAACACGCTGTCGTCCAGGCCGTCGAGGCTCACGGTCACGCGCTGCAGGCCGGCCGCCTTCAGCGCCGCGGCCT
>DASXXO010000356.1:0-6234 GCA_036503045.1 Caldimonas sp.
CACGACCGGCCTCACGCCGCTGACGATCGGCCTGCTCGTGTCGACCGGCTGGCTCCTCGCTCGCCCCTACGTGGTCGACGGCACGCATGCGCTCGGCGCGCTCGCGCTGGTCGCACTCGCGATCGCGGCGATGCTGAAGACGCGCCTCAGCCCGATGTGGCTGGTCGGCGTCGGCGCCGTGGTCGGCGCGCTCGGCTGGGTCTGATCGCGGCGCTCAGCGCGTACCGAAGATGCGGTCGCCGGCATCGCCGAGGCCGGGGATGATGTAGCCGTTCTTGTCGAGATGGCTGTCGACCGCTGCGGTCCAGCAGCGCACGTCGGGATGCGCGGCCGTGAGCGCGGCGATGCCTTCCGGCGCAGCAACCAGGACGAGCGCGCGGATGTCGGTCGCGCCGTGCGACTTGAGCAGCGCGACCGCCGAGTTCATCGATCCGCCCGTCGCGAGCATCGGGTCGAGGATGATCGCGGTGCGCGCCTGCAGGTCGCCCGCGAGTCGGTCGACGTAGGGCTCGGGCTGCAGGGTCGCGTGGTTGCGCGCGATGCCGACCACGCTGACCTTGGCGTTCGGAATCGTGTCGAGCACGCCTTCGAGCATGCCGAGGCCGGCGCGCAGGATCGGCACCAGCGTGACCTTCTTGCCGCTGATGCGCGGCACCTCGAGCGGGCCGCTCCAGCACTGCACCGGGACCGATTCGAGCGGGAAGTCGGCAGTCGCCTCGTAGGTCAGGAGGCGGCCGAGCTCGGCAGTGATCTCGCGAAAGCTCTTGGTCGAGAGGCTTGCCTCGCGCAGCAGGCCGACCTTGTGGCGAACGAGCGGATGAGTGACCTCGATCACCGGCATCGCATCAGCCCTCGGTGGCGGCCGTCGCGGACGGCGTCGGCGCCGCAGCGGCCAGGCGCTGGCGCGTCGCCTCGTAGAGGCAGATTGCGCTCGCGACCGAGACGTTGAGGCTCTCGACCGCGCCGCGCATCGGCACGTGCACCAGCTCGTCGCAGGTGCGCGCCGTCAGCTGGCGCATGCCGCTGCCTTCGGCGCCGAAGACGAGCGCGAGCGGCCCCCGCAGGTCGAGCGCGTAGAGCGAGCGCGGCGCTCCTTCGGCGGTGCCGACGACGCGGATGTCGCGCTCCTTCAGCTCGCCGAGCGTGCGCGCGAGATTGGTCACCATGAAGTACGGCACCGTCTCGGCGGCACCGCTCGCGACCTTCGCGACCGTCGCGTTGATGCCGACCGCATGGTCCTTCGGCGCGATCACAGCATGCGCGCCGGCGCCGTCGGCGACGCGCAGGCAGGCGCCGAGGTTGTGCGGATCGGTGACGCCGTCGAGGACGAGCACGAGGGGGATCGCGCCCGACGCCTCGACCGCGTCGAGCGCGTCGTCGAGCGAATGGCTGCGCGCGAGCGACTCGACGATCGCGACCACTCCCTGGTGGCGATCGTTGCCGGCGAGGCCGCGCAGGCGTTGGTCTTCGCTCTCGACGATGCGAACTGCGGCCTCCTCGATACGCGCAAGCAGCTGGCGCATCCGCTGATCGCGTCGGCTGCGATCGACATGGACCTCGACCACCGAGCGCGGTGCCGTCTTCAAGCGAACGCCGACGGCATGAAAGCCGAACAGGGTCTGTCGGGTCATGCTGCAATGGTAGGGCCTCGCCTCCGCCAGCTGCGGCGCCATGCGGTTGACGCTCGGCGATCGTGCACGCGCATCGACCACATCGACCCCTGGCGACGGCGCTCAGCGCCGCTGCATCACCATCAGCATCAGGATGCCGATCAGCACCGGCTGATGCACCATGTAGAAGCTGAGGCTCCAGCGGCCGAGCACCGCGATTGGACGCGCCGCTTGCGGCAAAGGGCCGCGCAGCAGCGTCGGCCGGTGCGCGAGCAGCCAGCCGGTTGCCGCAGCACCCCACCAGACGACGCCGAGCCAGGGCAGGACCGGCGCATAGTCCTCGGTCACCGGCAGATGCGTGACCAGGCCGACCCAGTTGGTCCAGCGGGTGTCGAAGAACGGGTCCGCGAAGACCTTCGGCAGCACGATCGCGACCAGCCCGAGCGGCCAGCGCCACGCCCCCCACGAGGCGGTGAAGCGGACGATGATCAGCATCACCGCGATCCCGTGCAGCACGCCGAAGCTGATGAAGCTCTTCGGGAACATCAGCCACGAGCCGATCGAGACGAGCACCGCGCAGCCGGCGATCTGCGCCCAGCGGCGCCAGAACCTCTCGAGCGACTGGTGCTGCGCCGTCGCGATCGCCTGGCCGGCGCCGACGCAAGCCATGAACAGCGTGACGATGCACGCGCGCTGCACGGTCCAGTACGGATCGACATAGAAATTCTGATGGATGAAGCGGTAGTAGTTGAGGTCGAAGCAGAAATGAAACACTGCCATCCAGACGATCGCGACGCCGCGCAGCGCATCGAGACGGTCGAAGCGGCCGCGTGGTGCACTGACTGCGACGGCCTCTGCTGCGCCCGCACCGGCGGCGACGGACGCCCTCTTCATGCCATGGGGGCGGCGAGCCGCAGCGCTTCGGGAGCGCAGCGCGTTTTGTCGCTCAGGCGCGCTCCCTCGGTGAGGATGCGCGGCCAGCGCCGCACGAGCGGCCACGCGGATGCAGCGAGCGCTGGACGCATCGCGACGTGCGCAAACGTCGCGGCGACGCCGAGGCGGCGCGCGAAGCGCCGGCGCCAGAGCGCCGCATATGTCGCGCGCGCGCGACGCTGCGCCGCCCCAGCGCGGCCTTCGTCGACGAGCGCAGCGCGCTCCGGCGCGATCAGCGCCGCGAGCACGAACGCCGACTGGAGCGCCATGCTGATCCCTTCGCCGACGATCGGATGCGCTTCGCCTGCGGCGTTGCCGATGCGAAAGACGGGCTCGTCGGCATCGACGCGAACCCCGGGCCTGAGCGGCCCGCTCGCAAGCCACGCGTCCGCGCGGCGCGCGTGGGCGAGCGCGGTGGCGACACCGGCGCACTCGCGGCGCAGCATCGCCTCGAACGCCTCGCCGGCGCGCAAGCCCGGGTGCACCGCCCGCAGCGCCTGCAGGCGATCGGCGCGGATGCATCCGGCGAGCGTCAGGAGGTGATCGTCGGCGACCACCATCCCGCCGTAGCCGCCGTCGAACGAGAGCACCGGCAGCAGGTCGGCGTCGATCGCCGCGCAACGAAAGTTCGCCTTGAACGCGAAAAGGTCGGACGGCGCGCGCAACTCGCGCCGTTCGTCTCGTTCCGAGGGCAGCGGCTCCCACGAGCCGTGCGCGGCGATCACGACCGCAGCGGCAACCTCGAACTCGCCGTCGTCCGAGGCGCCAGAGTCGCGCCGCAAGCCGAGACGAAAACGACCTGGAGCGCCGACGATCGACTGCAGCGCGCATGGCTGCAATCGGATCGCGCCGGCCGCCGCGGCGGCGTCGGCGAGCACGGTGTCGAGATGCTCGCGGCCGAGCGCCCTGCCCCAGCGATGTCGTCCTTCGCCCGGTGGCAACGCCGCGACGATGGTGTCGGCGCCGCGCATCAGGGCGACCCGACGGAGCTCGGCGCCCGCGCGCGCAGCGAAGGCAGCGCCGACGCCGAGCGCATCGAGCAACGGGAGATTGCTGGCGGCGACGCACTCGCCGCAGACCTTGCGACGCGGAAACGCCTGCCGCTCGATCACCGCCACCGACCAGCCAGCGCGTGCCAGCAGGATCGCGGCGCTCGCGCCCGCCGGGCCGGCGCCGACGATCGCGACGTCGAACGACGTCCTCATGGGCCACCCTGCCGTCGCACGGCGCAGAAGACGTGCGTGAACGCGCCGTCCTCGTATTCGTCGAGTCGCCAGGTCGCGGCGGAGGCCGGCCAGGCGTTCGACAGCTCGCGGTCGACGAATCCCGCGCGCACGCTCAGCACGCCGTCGCGGCGCGTCACCGCGTTCGCGCCGAGGAAGAAAATCAGGTGGCTGGCGGCAAACGCGAAGCGGCTGCGGCGCGGCTCGCAGGCGACCAGCGCGTCGGCGCGGCGCGCGCAGCCGGCGAGCAGGCGACCGAGCGGCGCACCCTCGAAATGATGGAGGAAGAGATTGGCGACGACCGCGTCCCAGCGCTCGCTGTGGGGACCGACGGCGGCGGCCCAGTCGAGCACGTCGGCGACGATCGTCCGGGCCTGCCAGCCCGAGGCGGCGTAGCCGGCGAGCGTCGCCTCGTCGACGATCGGCTGGCGATCGAGCAGATCGACGCGTGCGCCGGGCCAGCGCCGGCCGCGCCGACGCGCGACCTCGAGCAGCAGGCGGCCGTCGCCGCAGCCGATCTCGAGGATGCGCAGCCCCGCGCGGTCGGGCAAGGCACGGGCGAGCGCGCGTTCGAGGATGCGGCGCGCACCCATGAACGCGTTGACCCGGCGCAGGTCGCGACGCGAGCGCTGCGCGGCCGGATCGTCTGGCGCGAGATGGTCGAGCGTCTCCGGCTCGAGGACACGGGTCAGCATCGCGTCGCTCGGACGGTCTCGTCACGCGACCCGCAGCAGCGCGCCGTGGCAGCTGAAGCCGGCGCCGAACGCCGTCAGCCACCACCAGCCCGCCGGCGCATCGTCGGCGAGCGCGGCAGCGAGAACGAAATAGACGAACGCGCTCGACAGGTTGCCGTACTCGCGCAGCACGGCCGAGCTGTAGCGGAACGCGTCATGGTCGAGCTCGAAGCGCCGCTCGAGTGCGAGCAGCACGTCGCGCCCTCCGGCGTGGACGATCCACGCGGCGATGGCGTCGCTGTGCAGCCGCGCGCGCTCGAGAACGGTGCCGAGCACCCGGTGCGCGTACTCTGCGGCGAGCGCGGGAACCTCGCGCGTCAGGATGTTGCGCAGCATGCCGTCGCGCTGCTCGAACATCAGCGCCTTGCGTTGCCCGGGCTCGATCAGCGAGGCGCCATCGGTCCACTCGATGCTGCGCCCGCGTGCGCCCGGCGCTGCCGACAGCACCGCGGCGCCGGCGCCGTCGCCGAACAGGCAGGCGCTGATCAGCACGCCCGGATCGTTGTCGAGGTACATCGCCGCGCTGCTCACCTCGACGCAGATCGAGAGCACGTGCGGCGCGGCGCCGGAGTCGATCAGCGCGCGACCGAGCGCGAGGTTGGGCAGCGCCGCGGCACAGCCCTGGCCGACGAGGTCGAACGCCTGGACGTCGGGCCGCAGACCGATGCGCTCGGCGACGTAGCCCGAGAGCCCCGGGCAGAGGTAACCGGTGCAGGTGCTGACGACGACCGCACCGATCTCGGTCGCGTCCAGGCCGGCAACGACAAGCGCAGCGCGCGCGGCGTCGGCGGCGAGCGCGGGCGCGTTGGCGAGGAAGCGCCGGTCGAGCGTGTCGGGGTCGATCGTGAACACCTCGTCGAGCGAGCCGAGGGCGAGGCGGCGCGCCTCGATGCCGTTGTCGCGCTGCAGGACGGTCCGCGCGATCACGTGCGATCGGCTGTCGAGGCGCGCGAACCAGTCCGAGCGTTCGAACGCGTCGAGGCACTCGGCCTTGGTGTAGCGAGACGGTGGTGTGGCGGTGCCGATGCCGCGGATGAACATGCGTGCGGGGGTGCGATGCGGATTGGCCGCAGTATCCGCGACATCGCCCGGATGTGCGCTCACCGGGCTTCGCGGCGCCCGGTCATTCGCAGCGCGTCACCCCGGCGTCACCGCTAGAGGCGCGAGCTCGCGGTAGAAGAACGTCGTCGCGCACAGGCCGCCCTGCGGCAGCAGCGCGAAGCCGGGGATCGTGCCGCAACGCTGCCAGCCGAGACGCGCGTAGAGGCGCTCGGCGTCGGCGCTCGCCGTATCGAGCACGAGCAGCGACTTGCCGCACTCGCGCGCGACCTGCTCGGCGCCGAGCATCAGCGCAGCGCCGAGGCCGCGCCGGCGCGCATCGCGTCGCACCAGCATCTTCGACAGGTCGGCGCGATGCGGCTGGTTCTCGGGCTGGGCGAGCACGAGCTGGACGGTGCCGACGATGCCAGCCGCGTCGTCGGCGACGAGCAGCGCGCGCTCGCCGCGCGCGACGCCAGCGGCGACGCTGCGCCAGAACGCGACCGCCTTCTCGCGCGACAACGGCTGCATGAAGCTCACCGACGCCCCGCCGTCGACGCAGTCGACGAGGAGCGACGCCAGTCCCGCGATCTCCGCTTCGGAGACCGAGGTCAGCATCCGAACGAGCGGAAGGGACGGCAGCGTTGCGGCCGGCATGGCGCGTCTCCGGGAAGCGAGGCCGGCAGTATGGGCGAT
>DASXXO010000357.1:0-13917 GCA_036503045.1 Caldimonas sp.
CCTGCTGTATCTCTCGGTGCCGCTCGACCGGACGGCGAGCGGTCGCAGCCGGAGCGAGATCAGCCAGACGCTCTCGCTCGTGGATCCGCTGCAACCCTCGTCCCGGCGACGCCTCGCCGAGCTGCCGGGCGGCGGCTGGGCGGTCGGCGGCGTGTCGTGGGACGACACGCGGATCGCGCTCACTCGCTACCTCTCGGCGAAAGAGTCTGAGGTGTGGCTGCTCGACATCGCAAGCGGCAACAGGCAGCGTCTGTTGCCCGCCACCGGGGAAGCGCCGGCGACGCACTGGGCCGCGGTCTGGAAGCGCGACGATTCGGGTTTCTTGGTCCTCAGTGATCGCGGCGGCGAGTTTCGCGAGCTCATGTTCCTGCGCCTGGCGGACGGCAGGCTGACCCGGATCACGCGCCACATCCCGTGGGACGTCGAAGACGTCAGGCTCGATGCAAGCGGCAAGCTGCTCGGCGTCAACGTCAACGTCGGCGGCAGGAAAGAGCTCCGCTTCTTCGACGGCGAGAGCTTCGATGAGCTGCCGACGCCTCGCCTTCCCGAGGGAAGCGTCGACGCGCTTGCGTTCCATCCGCGTCTGTCCAGCCTGGCCGTCACGCTCGAGGACAGCCGCAGTCCGGCCACGGTCGTCGTCGTCGATCCGGCGACGGCGGCGGCGCAGCGCTGGAGCACGCCGGCGGCGCCGCCCGGCGTCGACATGCGCAGCTTCGGCACGCAGCGAATCGTCAGCTGGCCGTCGTTCGACGGCCGCCAGATCTCGGCCATCGTCAACGCGCCGCCCGCGCGCTTCAGCGGCCGCCGGCCCGTGCTCGTCGACATCCATGGCGGTCCGGAGGGCCAGGCCGAATTCGGCTTCCTCGGCCGCTACAACTATTTCGTGGAAGAGCTCGGCGTCGCGGTGATCCGGCCGAACGTACGCGGCTCGTCCGGCTTCGGCAAGACCTTCCTCTCGCTCGACGACGGCGTGAAGCGCGAGGATTCGGTGCGCGACATCGGCACGCTGCTCGACTGGATCGCACGCCAGCCCGACCTGGACGCGTCGCGCGTCCTGGTCTCGGGCGGCAGCTACGGCGGCTACATGAGCCTGGCGGTCGCGACCCACTATGCCGACCGGATCGCCGGCGCGATCGACGTCGTCGGCATCTCCAACTTCGTCACGTTCCTGCAGAACACCGAGAGCTATCGGCGAGACCTGCGCCGCGTCGAGTACGGTGACGAGCGCGATCCGGCGATGCGCGAGTTCCTGGTCCGCATCTCGCCGCTCACGAACGCGACTCGGATCACCAAGCCGCTTTTCGTGGTCCAGGGCAAGAACGACCCGCGCGTGCCGTACACCGAGTCCGAGCAGATCGTCGCGCGCGCGCGCGCCAGCGGCACGCGAGTCTGGTACCTGCGCGCCGAGAACGAAGGCCACGGATTCGCGCGCAAGGAGAACGCCGACTTTCAGTTCTTCGCGATGGTCATGTTCATGCGCGAGACGCTGCTCAAGTGACTGCGCCGGCGGCGCTGGACCGGATCGAGATGCGCCATTGGTTGGCCGGCAACGGATCGGCGTCGATCGTGACGGGCACGATGCTGACCGCAGAGGCGCCGGAGTTGGCGTTGGGGATCCGAGGCGCTGACCGTTGTCGCATCGAGGCGAGGACGTTCTGGGTCGTCGAGGTTGCGGCAACGAGGGGAGGGCGGGGCCCGTAGGCGCACTGTTGCCACCACTTGCCGCCGCCGCGGCACGTCAGGAGCAACGCCACCGTAAGCGTCGCGAGACCGGCAAGGGGCGTACGACCTTCGTCACAGCTCGATGATCGACTCGAAGCTGCCCCAGAACATACGCATGCCGTCGAACGGCAGCGTCTTCGGGTTGATCATGTCCTTCAGGCGCGGGTCGGCCATCACCTTCTCGTTGATCGGTCGCGCGTCTCGCGCGACTCGCAGAGGATCCATGAGATCACCCGGGGTCGTCGTGCTCAGTGCAGCTTCGCGACCAGGGTGTCGGCCGGGATCGCGACCGCGAGCGAGCGCCGGTAGATCGCCTCGACCGCCGCCAGCAGCGGCGCCGCCGACGCCTCGGCGGCGCGATAGCGATCGGCCAGGCCGCGGAACTCGGCCTCGATCTCGGCCAGCAGCGCCGCCTCGTCGATTTTCGTCAGCGCACCGCCGCGGACGACGACGTCGCCGCCGACCATCGCCAGGTCGACCCCGGCGCCGCGCTCGGCGTAGACGAGCTGGCGCAGCGGATCGTTGCGCGGCGTGAAGGTGACGCTGTCGAGCCGGTACGCGACCAGATCGGCGAAGGCGCCGACGCGGAGGCTGCCGAGCGCGTCGCCGAAGCCGAGGGCGCGGCCGCCGGCGAGGGTGCCGGCGTGCAGCGCCTCCCTCGCGCTCAGCCAGCGCCCGGGCTCGTTGCCGCGCAGCTTGGCGACGGCGGCGGCACTGCCGACGACGTTGAGCATGCTCGTCGTCAAGGTCGAGCACGAGCCGTCGGAGCCGAGGCTGACGTTGACGCCGGCATCGATCAGCTCACGCACTGGCGCGACGCCCGAGCCGAGCATCAGGTTGCTCCACGGGTTGTGCTGCACGGTCGCGCCGCTTCTCGCCAGCAGCTCGATCTCCTGCGGGCTCAGCCACACCGCGTGGATCAGGCTCGTCGCCGGCTTCAGGAAGCCGATGCGGTCGAGGTACGTGACGATCGTCGAGCCGTTGAAGAGCGCGCCGGTGACGAGCTGCAGCCGCGTCTCTTGGACGTGCGAGATCACCGGCAGCCCGAGCTCGTCGGCGAGCCCGCGCATGCGCACCAGCAAGCCCTCGCTGCAACGCTGCGGCGCCGAGACCGAGACCAGCACGCCGACGCGGCGCGCCCGCGGATGGCGCGCTGCCGCGAGCTCGCGCAGCAACGCCTCGAACTGCTCGCCGCTCGTCCGCGGCGCTGCGCGCAACTCCACCGCCAGCTCGACCGGCACCAGCTCGTCGACGAATGGCAGGCTGTCGATCAGCGCCCGGTCCATCATGCCGAAGCCGAGCAGGGCGCGGATGCCGGCGTCCTCGTAGGCCTGCAGCGCCGCATCGACGGCGCCGCGATCGATGCCCGCGGCCTGCGGGAAATCGTCGACCAGCGTCGTGCAGCCGGTGCGCAGCGATTCGATCGCGCCGATCATCGTCCGCAGATAGACCTGGCGCGGCGTCAGCGGCACCGGCACGCGCGGGCGCACGAGCTGCATCCAGAGCTCGAGCGGCAGGTTCTCGGCGCGGCCGCGCTGGAAGTGCTCGTTTGAGTGCTGGTGGCCGTTGACGAGGCCGGGCACGAGCAGCCGCTCGGCCAGCTCGACGACCTCGTCGACAGCTGCGGCGGCGATCGTCTGCGCCGGCTCGATCGCGGCGATGCGGTCGCCTTCGACGAGCACGTCGAGCGGGCGGCATTCGAACGCGAGCGCGTCGCCGAGCAGGGCGACGGCGCCGCGGAGCAGCGTGCGGCGCGTCGTCATGTCGGCTCGCCCGGGTGCGGCACGCGGCGTGCATGATGGCGGCGCATGAAGCGATTGTCAGCGCACAGCCGCCGGGCGGATCGATGAAGACGCTGCCGACGCACGGCCGCTTCGCCTATTCGCCGATCGTGGGCCGCCCGCGTTACGACTGGCCGAACGGTGGCCGCCTCGCGCTCTACATCGGCTTTAACGTCGAGCACTTCGCCTTCGGCGAGGGCCTGGGGGCGCGCCTGGCGCCGGCGGCGGCCGGGGTCGACGTGCTCAACCACGCGTGGCGCGACTACGGCAACCGCGTCGGCGCCTGGCGCTGCCTCGAGCTGTTCGAGTTGCTCGGCCTGCCGCTCGCGGCGATCGTCAACAGCGCGGTCTGCGATCACGCCCCGACGCTGATCGACGCCTTCGTCCGGCGCGGCGACGAGATCGTCGGCCACGGGCACAGCAACGCCGAGGCGCAGGGGGCGATGAGCGAGAGCGACGAGCGCGCGCTGCTGGTCGATTGCCGCGACCGCCTGCGTCGGGCGACCGGCCAGATGCCGACCGGCTGGCTCTCGCCCTGGATCTCGGAGAGCGCGGTCACGCCCGATCTGCTTGTCGAGACCGGCTACCGCTACACGCTGGACTGGTGCCACGACGACCAGCCGACGCAGCTGGCGACGCGCGCCGGCCCGCTCTGGTCCATTCCGTATCCGCAGGAGGTCAACGACATTCCGATGATCGTCGCGCGGGCGATGAGCGGGAGCGACTTCGCCGACCTGATCGTCGACCACTTCGACGAGATGCTTGCGCAGTCAGCGGCCGATCCGCTCGTCATGGGCATCGCGCTGCACCCGTATCTCGTCGGCCAGCCGCATCGCCTCAGGCCGTTGCGCAGGGCGTTGCGTCATCTCGCCGCGGCGCACGGAACGTGGTGGACGACGCCGGGCAGGATCTGCGACGCGGTCGAGCGGCCGGCGTCCGGCTCAGCGTAGCGATGCGAGCGCGGCGCGCGCGGCGGCATCGACGCTGTCGACGAGCGGCACGGCGAGCCTCGGCGCGATCGCCTCGGCCATGCCGGCGAGCGCCGCGCCACCGAGGACGACGGCGTCGACGCCTTGCGCCGCGCCGAGGCAGGCGTCGCCCAGGGTGGCGACCGCGCGCTCGGGATCGGCGGCGAGCTCGGCACCGGTCGCGGCGACGATCGAGACCGTTGCGAGCCGGTCGGCGAGATCGAGCGCGCGCGCGAGGCGAACCAGCATCGGCCCCCACGCCGCGCCACCGGTGACGATCGCGAAGCGGCCGTGGCTCGCGGCCTCGCGCATCGCCGCCTCGGCCAGGCCGATGACCGGCAGCGCGAGCGCCTCGCGCAGCGCGAACACGCCCGGGTCGCCGAAGCACCCGACGATGATCGCGTCCGGCCGGCCGTGAGCGCTGCAGCGCTCGCTGCACGCCTCGAGCGCGGCGTGCGCGGCGACCACGTAGCTCGCCTCGCTGGCGATGTAGCCGGCGCCGAAGCGCGCGGTGATCGCCTCGACCTCGGCCGCCGCGCCGACGGCGGCGCCGATCCGGCGCGCGAGCAGCTCGGTGACCGCGACGGTGGTGTTCGGATTGACGACGAGCAGCTTCATTCGAGCGCGCCGCCGCGCCCGGCGCGACGCGCGCGCAGCCAGGCGACGCTGATCAGCGCGATCGCGATCACGAGCAGTGAGACGCCGGTGGTGATCGTGCCGAGCGCGTAGATCGCCGGGTCGGTGACCGTCGTCGTCAGTCCCTGCAGCTCGAGCGGCAAGGTGTTGAGATCGCCGATCGCCTGCGACGAGCGCGAGATCTCGTCCCAGCTGAGGGTGAAGCCGAACATGCCGATGCCGACCACCGAGGGTGCGATCAGCGGCAGGACGACGTGCCAGAAACTCTGCCACGGCGTCACGCCCTGGTCGCGCGCGGCTTCCTCGTAGGCCGGGTTGAAGCGATTGAAGACCGCGAACATGATCAGGAGGCCGAACGGCAGCGTCCAGGTGAGGTGCGCGCCGAGGCCCGAGGTGAACATGCCGAGCGAGGTCGTGTAGTTCTCGAGCGCGCCGGTCGCGCCGACGGCCGCGAGCAGCAACTTGAGCGCCCCGTCAATGAGCCGGAACTGCAGGCCGATGCCGAGCGAGACGATGATCGACGGCATGATCAGGCTCGACACCGTGACGTAGAAGAGAAGATCGGCGCCGACGAACTTCTTGCGGAAGGCGAGCCCGGCAGAGAGCGAGAGCAGCACCGTCAGCGCCATCACCGCCGCGCCGAGCGCGAACGAGCGGCGCAGCGCGGCGCCGATGTCGACCACGCCGAGCCCTTGCCAGAGCTTGGCGTACCAGTGCAGCGAGAGGCCGTGCATCGGGAACGTCAGGCCGCCCTGCGGGCCCTGGAAGCTGAGGACGAAGATTGTGATCACCGGGCCATAGAGGAACAGCACGAACAGCGCGAACAGGACCGCCAGCGGCCAGAAGCCCCTCTTGCGCGGCTCGGAACGTGCGACGGCCATTCTCAGAGCTCGCGCCGCAGGTCGACCAGGCGATTCAGGGCGACGATGATCGAGAGCACGACCGCGAGCAGCACGACCGCGTTGGCGGCCGCGAGCGGGAACTGCAGGTACGAGGTCTGCACCTGGATGATCTTGCCGACCGAGGCGATCTGCTGCCCGCCCATCACGCCGACGGTGACGAAGTCGCCCATGACGATGGTGATGACGAAGATCGAGCCGATCAGGATGCCGGTGCGCGAGAGCGGCACGATCACGTTCCAGAGCGTCTGCCAGCCGCTCGCGCCGGCGTCGTCGGCGGCCTCGAGCAGCGAGCGATCGATGCGCATCATCGAGTTGAAGATCGGCACCAGCATGAACATCGTGTAGAGGTGGACGAAGGTCAGCACCACCGAGAAGTCGGAGAAGAGCAGCCACTCGACCGGCTTGTCGGCGAGGCCAAGGCCGAGCAGCACGTGGTTGACGAGGCCGTTCCGGCCGAGGAGCGGCAGCCACGAGACCATGCGGATCACGTTCGAGGTCCAGAACGGGATCGTGCAGACGACGAAAAGCAGCGTCTGCGCTCCGGTCGAGCGCACGTGGAAGGCGAGGAAATAGGCGATCGCGAAGCCGAGCACCAGCGTCACCGCCCAGGCCGCGAATGAGAAGCGCAGCGTCGACCAGTAGGTCTTCAGCGTCACGCACGGCTCGGCCAGGTTGGTGCAGCCGGCGAAGATGGTCGCGTAGTTGTCGAAGCTGAAGCCGGGCTTGAGCTCGTAGTCGCTGGTCGGCCACAGGCTCACCGCGCCGACGAGGACAAGCGGCGCGACGAAGAAGAACACGAACACCGCCGCGAACGGCAGCGCCTGCAGCCAGGCCGGCGGGGCCTCGCCGGCTCTACGCACGACGGGACGCGGGGATCAGGCGGCCACGAATTCGTTCCACTTCTGGACCATGTACGTGTTCTCGTCCATCAGCGCGTTCCAGCAGGCGATGCCGCCCATGCGCTGCTCGTACGAGCCGCCGTCGCGGGTGCTGCCGGCCTTGGCGAGCAGCTCGCCGTTGGGCGACTTGATGTCCTGCGTCGCGGGCTTGCCTTCCATCCAGTAGGCCCACTCGTACGGTTCCATCTTGGCCTTGGCGGTGTCGAGCACGGCCGAGTAGTAGCCCTGGCGGTTGAGGTAGGCGCCTGCCCAGCCGTCGAGGAACCAGTTGATGAAGACGTAGGCGGCGTCGAGCTTCTTGCCCGAGAGCGTCGAGGGCAGCCCGAAGCCCGCGGCCCAGGCGCGATAGCCTTCCTTCAGCGGCTGGAAGATGCACGGGATGCCCTTGACGCGCACCGCGGTGACGGCCGGCGACCACATCGACTGGATGACGACCTCGCCCGAGGCCATCAGGTTGACGCTCTCGTTGAAGTCCTTCCAGAGAGAGCGGAACTGGCCTGCCTTCTTTGCCTCGATCAGCGTCTTGATCGTGAGGTCGATCTCCTTCTTCGTCATGTTGCCCTTGTCGGGGTACTTGTAGAGACCCTTGGCCTCGACCACCATCGCCGCATCCATGATGCCGATCGACGGGATGTTGAGGATCGCCGCCTTGCCCTTGAACTCCGGGTTGAGCAGCTCGGCCCACGAGTCGATCGGCCGCTTGATGAGATCGGGGCGGATGCCGAGCGTGTCGGCGTTGTAGACGGTCGGGATCAGCGACATCCACTGCGTCGGCACCTTGGCGAACGCCTTCGACTTCTCGCCCTCGAGAAAGATCACCTTCTTGGGCGCCGTGCCCTGGTCGCCGACCGGCTTGCCCGCGACCGTGCCGGTGGTGAAGAGGGTCGTGATCTTGTCGGCGTTCTTGATCTTCTTGGTGTCGATGCCCTTGAGGTTGCCGGTCGGAACGATCTTCTTCAGCGAGAAGTACTCGGCGTCGAGCAGGTCGAAGCTGTTCGGCGAGGTGACGGCGCGCTTGGTCACCTCGTCGGTGTTGACGGCGACGTACTGGATCTCGAGGCCGGTGTCGGCCTTGAACTTGTCGGCGATCGTCTTGTCCTGGTTGACCGCGGTCCCGAGGTAGCGCAGCACCACCTTCTCCTGGGCGTGGATCGCCGGGAAGATGCCGGTGGCGAGGATGCCGGCGGTGCCCTTGAGCAGGGTGCGGCGTGTGGTGTCCTGGGTCATAGTGATCTCCTCGTGAGTGATTGGTATGAGCTGGTATGAGCGCCAGCAAGCCCTATGCGGCGAGCGGGTGGATCTCGTTGGCGGCCCAGTGCGCCGAGGCGCTGTCGCCGGGATGCCAGGGCTGGGCGGCGAAGATCGCCTCGGGCAGCATGACGCTCAGCTCGGCGACCGCTTCGCTGACGAGCGTGACGACGACGTGCGTGCCCTGGTACGCGACCGCGCGCACGGTCGCGGCGATGACGTTGGCGCCGGCCGGAAGCGGCGCGCGGCTGAGCTGGGTCTTGTCGGCGCGCACCGCGACCAGGCTGCCGCCGCTGCCGGGAATGACGTTGTGGCCGCCGATGAAGCGGGCGACGAACTCGGTGCGCGGCGCGTTGAACACGTCGCGCGGGCGGCCCTGCTGCTCGATCCGACCGGCGTTCATCACGACCACCATATCGGCTAGCGCCATCGCTTCTTCCTGCGAGTGGGTGACGTGGACGAAGGTCATCGAGAGCTTTTCCTGCCACTCCTTGAGCTCGGCGCGCATGCGGATGCGCAGGAACGGGTCGAGCGCCGACAGCGGCTCGTCGAGGAGCAGCACCTTCGGCTCGTTGATCAGGGCACGGGCGAGCGCCACCCGCTGCTGCTGGCCGCCCGAGAGCTCAGCGGGCTTTCGCGCCGCGAGCGCGGCGAGCGAGACGCGCTCGAGCAGCTCCGTCGCGCGCGCATGGCGTGTCGGGCGATCGATGCCGCGCATCTTCAGGCTGAAAGCGACGTTGTCGAGCGCGCTCAGGTGCGGAAAGAGGGCGTAGCTCTGGAACATCATCGCCGTGCCGCGCTCGGCCGCGGGCAGATCGGTGATGTTGCGGGCGCCGAGCAGGACGTCGCCCTCGCTCACCGCCTCATGGCCGGCGATCATGCGCAGCGTCGTCGTCTTGCCGCAGCCCGACGGACCGAGCAGGCAGCAGTAGCGTCCGCCTTCGATGCGCAGATCGATTCGGTCGACGGCGGTGGTCGCGCTGTACTGCTTGACCAGGTGGATCAGTTCGAGGTCGGGACTGCTCATGTCGGGGCCAGGGAGCGGCTGATTGCAACGGCCGTGCCAAGGGAGGGCGCACGGAGCGGGTCCGATCGCTTGCCGATGCTGCCGCGACCTCGTGCGCCGCGCCGAAGCGATGCGCCGGTGCTACAAGTCGGTGCCCGCTGGCCAGAACGGTGCGTCGCGCCCGAGGCGCGTGCTAGGCGTCACGACCGCAGTGCGCCCCATTCGCGCGGGCGAATCGAACTGGTACTTCGTGCGGTTGCGCGCGCGCTCGGCGAGCGCTTCCTACGCTGCACTCCCGGCGATTCAATCCCGCTGCGCACGGGTCACAGACCTGCTAGCGCTCGATCGCCGGACCCGTTCGCACGCGCTCGGGTACGGCGCGCGAAGGCAATTGCACCCCCGGCAACTCTCGCTGCTTCTCGCTCTGTCTCTTCCGCACGTGTTCGACGGCTGCCGGCGTTTGCTGCACGTCGCGGGCGATCGCCCCGGCGAGGTGGCGGTCCTTCGCGTCGGGCGACTTCACCAGGGCCGGCGCCGAGCTTCGCCCAGATGGCGAGCGCGGTCTCCCGGGTCCGGGTCGCCGCTCAGCTGCGCTTTCTTGGAGGCCGAGCGCGTCCGCAACCGTCCCTCGTGGTGGGGGCCTTCACCCGCCACAGCGGCTCCTAGCCAGCACGGACCGCAGAGCGCAAGCGCGCATGCATCGTCGGGCACGACATTCAGGAACGGCGGTTTGGCCTGCACAGAACCGTTAGCGCTGGTACGTCACTTGCCACAGGGCGCTCAATGAGCAGCCCAGACATTGGCGCCAAGTCTTCGGTTGACTGCTTCGCCTGGCAGTACGCGTTCTATACCCACTTGCTCTATCGCAAAGCACCGGGCATACCAGCGCAACTGCTCGACATCACGCGAGTCGTCTATCTCATGCGGGGCCACCGAGACCCCATCCGGGTCGCTCATGAGACCTTGCTGACCTGGCCGTTTGAGACGCCAGAGTGGGGCGGATAACAGCCAGGTTTGCTGCCGGTTCGCTGGCTCGCACGCGGTCATCGTCTCGAGTCCAGACCAGCACCGATGCTCCTTCAGCGGGCGAACGCCCGCGGCGATAGCGCGCTACTTTGCTGAGGTTTCGACTCGAGCGAGTTGGTTGGCGAAACCGATCGCACCGTGGAGGGTGTGATGCTGCGTTGCTAGGCTGACGCCCGGGAGCCTCGAAGGTTCCACATGAGCGGCCGGAAGCAGCCGAAGCCTGCTGAAGCACGTCCGCTTCGATGGAAGGTTAGGCGGCATGCTCTGCCCGACCCGCACTCTGGTCCCCTCGGGTCACGCCGCAACGATTACGCCGTTACGCCTGAGCACGTCAAGCAGTTTCGGAAGATCCGGCGGTCCGGTGGGAATCTCGTTGTCGACGGCCGTGAACATCTGTGCCGCTAGCGCGCCAGGCCCCGTGATCTCGAGCATCTGACCGCCGCCACTTCCGTAGCTAAAGCCATGCACCGTTCCTCGGGGCACGTGTACGAGAGTACCAGCGTCGCAGGCGTACGCCTTCCCATCGCACAGGAAGTGAATTTCGCCTTTCAGCACGTAGAACGCTTCGTCCCAATCGTGGCTATGCGGTGGTGGTCCTGTTCCTTCCTCGCCCTGCTGCAACGTGATTCCGTAGCTTTGCGTCGCCGCGTTGGACGCCAACACAGTCACCTGTGTTCCGACTACGTTCAGTGCGGGCTCATGCTGATCGGGCTTCAGGACAAGAGTTTGGCCATTCATGATCTCGCTGCCTCCTACGGAAGTGGTGATTGTGTGCGTTGCCGTCTAACCGTTTGACATGAGCGGCGGCCGCAGGCAAGCGCAGCTTGCCGGAGGACGTCCGCTCGGTGACCGCAATGTGCCCAAGACCGTGAGTTCAGGTCTCGTCCGCGAAAGGCCGGAACCGCTGCAGCGAAGGAGCGGACGGGGTGTCTGGGATAAATCCGGGGAATGACGGGGTGACGCAGGGGCTGGTTTTCCTCGTAGAGACGCCCCATGGCCATCCACAGGTTCCCCGGGAGCTTGGGTTCGAATCCCCATCAGCCACCCCACACCGGATCGTGGTTCCGCGCCCTCTCCCGAGGCGCGCCGCGCCGCTCAGCTGCCGGCCAGCAGCCCGGCGCTGACCGCAGCGATCGTCAGCACGAGCGCGAGCCAGAGCAGACGTCCCCACGTGTTCGACTCGTCGGCGTCGTCGCCGGCGATGCGCAGGGCCGAAAGGGTCGAGTCGGGGAACCGCATGCGGAAACGATAGTGCAAGCCTTGCTGCGCGTGCGTCCCTCGTATGGTTGAACTGCGCCGAACGCGTCAATCCTGCACGCTCTGCGCCGCGCGTTCGCGCGCTGCGGGGCGGGTCAGGGTCGGTCGTGCCGGTGGAAGATCGGCAGTTCGAGCGGGTTCGTCCTTGCGGGCGCTTCCTGCTCTTTGGGAACGTCGCCGCGCAGCTTGGCGATCAAGCGTTGTCGCTCGGCTTCCTGCGCCTTGGCTTTCGCGGGATCGACGGCGCGCGGCACCGCCGGCGTCAGTTCTCCGCATTGCACGGGTGAAGCGGCTGCGCAAACGATTGCTGCCAGCAGCCAAGGCAGCATGCGTGCGCTTGTCATGGCCGATGAATCGGCACGCGCAGGGATCTCTGTAGCCTCTCGTTACCGGCGCACCGTGGCGAAATTCCGGCGGACTGCGGCTCGCGTGCGCGTTCAGACCTGCGGTCGATGGCGCGTCGTCCGCGGAGCCGCGCCGTTCTGCGGTCGGTCGGAATAGAGCGCTTCGGCGACAGCCTCGGGCAGCATCAAGCGCCAGCGCGGGCTCGTCGCCATGTCGTCGACGGTGTGCATCGCCGCCATCGGGTCGAGACCGGGATCGAGCTCGAGCATGCGCTTGGCGCACCGATGCACCCACGCACTCGTCGAGTTGACGTACGGAAGGACCGCGCCGGCCTCGTCGAGGCGTTGCGGCTCAGTGGTCATCGACCTTGCGGAGCGGCACGGACGAGAGGCTACGGCGCGTCTCGTCGCGCGTCGCTTCCGTCAGGCGGACGTTCGCCCGGGCCGTGCGGAATTGCCGACGCGCCCGGCTGCGGATCACGCGTTGGTCATGACCAGCTTGCCGCGCACGGTGCGGCTTCCCATGCGCGCATACGCCGCCGGAAGCTCGCGCATCGGCAGGCGCTGGTCGATCACCGGCTTGACCTTGCCTGCGGCGTACCAGCGCGCAAGCTCGGCGAGGGCCTGAGCGTTGGCCTTCGGCTCGCGCCGCGCGAACTCGCCCCAGAACACGCCGACGATCGACGCGCCCTTGAGCAGCGCCAGGTTGAGCGGCAGTGACGGGATCGATCCCTGCGCGAAGCCGACGACGAGGTAGCGGCCGCGCCAGCCGATCGAGCGGAACACCGGCTCGGCGAGGTCGCCGCCGACCGGGTCATAGACGACGTCGGGCCCCTTGCCGCCGGTGATCTGCTTCAGCTCGTCGCGGATGTTCGCGGTCGCGTAGTTGATCGTCGCGTCGGCGCCGATCGAGCGGCAGAGATCGGCCTTCTCGTCGCTCGATGCGGCGGCGATCACGCGCGCGCCGAGGACCTTGCCGATCTGGATCGCCGCGGTGCCGACTCCGCCGGCAGCGCCGAGGACGAGCAGCGTCTCGCCGCCCTTGAGTTGGGCGCGATCGATGAGCGCATGGTGCGTCGTGCCGTAGGTGAGGATGAACGCTGCGGCGTCGTCGAAGTCGAAGCCTGATGGGAGCGGCATGACGAGCGCGGCCTCGACGACCGCGTGCGTCGCAAAGCCGCCGGTGCCGCCGAACGCGGCGACCGCGTCGCCGATCTTCAGGTGCTTTACGCCTTCGCCAACTGCCTCGATCGTGCCGGCGTATTCCGAGCCCGGCACGAACGGCAGCGGCGGCTTCATCTGGTACTTGTTCTGGACGATCAAAAGATCCGGAAAGTTCAGGCTCGCGGCGCGGATCGCGACGCGCACCTGGCCAGCCTTCGGCTCGGGCGTCGGCAGCTCCTTCCATTGCAGCGCCTCGACGCCGGTCGGGTTTTCGCAGAGCCAAGCGTGCATGGGGGAACCTTTCGAATCGTCTCTGTCGCTCGCCCGATGCTCGGGCCGTCAAGATGATACGCAGCACACGCGCGGCGAGTCTTCGCAGCGGGGCGACTGCCTACAATCTTCGCGATGCGCATCCTCATCGCCAACGACGACGGCTACCTCGCGGCAGGCCTGGTGGCCCTGGTGGAGGCCTGTCGCGGCCTGGGCGACATCGACGTCATCGCGCCCGAGCAGAACGCCAGCGGCATGTCGAACTCGCTGACGCTCGGCCGCCCGCTGTCGGTGTTCGAGGCCCGCGGCGGCCCGTCGAACGGCTTCCGCGTGGTCAACGGCACGCCGTCGGACTGCGTGCATCTCGCCCTGACCGGCCTGCTCGAACACCAGCCCGACCTGGTGCTCTCGGGCATCAACAACGGCGAGAACATGGGCGACGACACGCTCTATTCGGGCACCGTCGCCGCGGCGATGGAGGGCTTCCTGTTCGGCGTGCCGGCGATCGCGTTCTCGATCCAGCACAAGGGCTGGGCGCACATCGAGGCCGCCGCGCGCGGCGCGCGTCGGGTGGTCGAATCCGTCATCGCCCATCCGGGCTTCGGGCAGCCCGGCGCCGCGCCCTGGCTGCTGAACGTCAACTTCCCGAGCCGGCCCGATGCCGACACGGTGCCCTGGTCGACCACGCGGCTCG
>DASXXO010000358.1:0-3383 GCA_036503045.1 Caldimonas sp.
TGCTGCTCTACATCATCACCAACGCGGTGCTGTTCTCGTTCGTGCTCTCGAACGAGCGAATCCCGCAGCAGCTCGCCGACTGGCTGATCGGCATGGGCCTTGGGCCGGTCGGCTTCCTCCTCGTCGTCAACCTGCTGCTGCTGATCGCGGGCAACGTGATGGAGCCGTCGTCGATCGTCCTCATCATGGCGCCGATCCTGTTCCCGGTCGCGATCAAGCTCGGCATCGACCCGGTCCACTTCGGCATCCTCATCGTCGTCAACATGGAGATCGGCATGTGCCATCCGCCGGTCGGCCTGAACCTGTACGTCGCCTCGGGAATCACCAAGATGGGAATCACCGAGCTGACGATCGCGGTCTGGCCGTGGCTCCTGACGATGCTCGTCTTCCTCGGGCTCGTGACCTACTGGCCGGCGCTGTCGCTCTGGCTCCCGCACTTGATGGCGCGCTGAGCGAAGCGGCGCGCCCCGCCCTTGGCATCGCGCCGAGCACGGCTCAGGACCTGCGTGCGAGCAGCGCCCGGGCGCGCAGCAGGACCGGTCGATCGACCATCCGGCCGTCGACTGCGACCGCGCCGCCGGCGCCGCGCGCCGTCGCGGCGACGACCCGCTCGGCCCACGCGAGCTCGTCGGCGCTCGGCGCGAACGCGGCATGCACCGCAGCGATCTGGCGCGGATGGATGCACAGCTTGGCGCCGAAGCCGAGCCGGCGCGCGCGCCGCGTGTCGGCGTCGAGCGCCGCGGCGTCGTCGATCGCGGTGCTGACGCCGTCGACCGGCGCATCGAGCGCGGCGAGGCGCGACGCGAGCACGAGCTCGGAGCGAAAGACGAGCAGCTCGTCGCCGTCGCCGTCGATGCCGAGATCGAGCTGCAGGTCGATCGATCCGAAGGCGAGCCGCCGCACACCGGGAGCGCTTGCGATCCGGCGCGCACTCGCGATGCCGGCCGCGGTCTCGATCAGCGGCAGCAGGGCGGCCGCTGGGGCAGCGGCGCGCACCCGGGCGAGGTCGTCGGCGCGCTCGGCCTTCGGCACCACGACCACGGCGACGCCGGCACGCGCGACGAGGCGGAGGTCGTCGTCGAACGCCGCGCTCGCGGCGTCGTTGATGCGCACGGCGATGCCGCTGCCGCCGCCGTCGAGCCAGGCGGCGAGCGCTCGGCGCGCACCGTCCTTCGCGCCCGCGGCGACGGCGTCCTCGAGATCGACGATGACCGCGTCGGCGCCGCTCGCCAGCGCCTTGGCGTAGCGCTCGGGCCGGTCGGCGGGGACGAACAGGTACGAGCGCGGCGCCATCGCGGTCCTCAGGCGAGCAGGAAGCCGACGCGAGCCGTCGTGCGCAGCGCGCGGATGCGCTCGATCGCGCGCGCGATCTCGGCGCGGCTCGCGCCGTCGCGGTAGGCCGCGAGGCGCTCGGCCTTGTCCTCGATCTCGGCGCGCGAGAGCGGGTTGCCCGGGTCGCCCCTGGGGTCGTCGATGCGCGCGTCGAACCGGCGTCCGTCGTTCGTCCGCACCGTGACCTTGCCGATCCAGCGCGCCGGATACGCGGCGTCGATCTCCGGGTCCAGACGCATCGCGACGCGCTCGCGGAACGCCGCGACGCCGGCGTCTTGCCAGTGCGCGTCGAAATCGGTGAGGCCGGCGCGACCGTGCACGGCGACGAGGCCGAGCACCGTGCCCATCGAGAACTTCGACTGGTGCACCGTCTGCGGGTCGACGACCGGGCCGAGGACGTCGATCGCGCCCTGGTGGACGTGCGCGGTGACGGCCGCGATGTCCTCGGCGCGCAGGCCGTGGGTCCGCATCGCGTGGAGCAGCGCATCGGCCGCGGGATGGGTATGCCGGCACGACGCGTGGAACTTGAACGAGGTCTCGGCGAGCGCCCAGCGCGTGCCGAGACGGTCGACCAGGCGCGCCGGATCGGCGTCGCGCGAGAGACCCGCGGCCATCCCTTGCCGACCGTCGAAGATGCGCTTCGCGCCGGCGAATCCGTCGGCCGCGAGATACGCCGCGGTGAGCCCGGCGAACGCGGCGTGCGCGGTGTGCAACTGCTTCGAGTCGGCCGCCTCGCGCAGGAACTCCCAAAGGCCCGCGGCCTGCGTTCCCGCCGATCCGAACGCGTGCGCCATGCGGTCGGCGTCGAGGCCGAGCAGGCGCCCGGTCGCGGCCGCTGCGGCGAGCGTTCCTGCCGTGCCGGTCGTATGGAACACGGTGTAGTGCGAGCGGCCGAGGAACTCGCCGACGCGGATGCCGACTTCGTAGCCTGCGACCACGGCAGCGAGGAGCTCGGCGCCGCTCTTGCCGAGCGCCTGCGCGACCGCAAGCGCGGGCGGGAACACTACCGTCGCCGGATGCAGCACCGAGCTGTTGTGCAGGTCGTCCTGCTCGGCAACATGCGAGGCTGCGGCGTTGGCCATCGCGGCGACGAGCGGGCTCGAGCCGCGGCGATGGATCAGCACCTCGCTCGGTCCGTCGGCAGGGCCCATCTCCTCGGCGAAGCGGGCGATCGTCTCGACCGGGCGCGCGCCCTTGCCGGCGAGCGCCGAGCCGAGCCAGTCGATCATCAGGTCCTCGGCGCGATCGATCACGTCGCGCGGGATTGCCTCGGTGCGCAGCGCCGCGGCGAAGGCGGCGAGCTCGGCGCCGGGATGCGATTCGGTCATCGTCGTCTCCTCGAGCGGCCGCTCAGACCGCGCCTTCGGCGTGCAGCCGCGCGATCGCCGCCCGGTCGTAGCCGAGCTCGGCGAGGAGCGCGTCGGTGTGCGCGCCGAGCGCCGGCACCGGGTCCATGCGGACCTCCGCCGCATCGTGCGCGCCCGGCGGAACGAGCGCCGGCACCGGGCCCGAAGGCGTCTCGACGGTCGTCCAGCGGGCGCGCGCGCGCAGTTGCGGATGCGCCCAGACCTCGGCCATCGTGTTGACGCGCGCGTTGGCGATCTGCGCCGCGTCGAGTCTTGCGGTGACCTGCGCGGCGCTCATGGCCGAGAAGCTCTCGACGATGATCGCGCGCAAGGCGTCGCGTGCCGCGGTGCGCGCGGTGTTCGAGGCGAAGCGCGGATCGGCGACGAGCTCGGGCCGCTCGAGCACGCGCTGGCAGAACAGCTGCCATTCGCGCTCGTTCTGCAGACCGAGCATGACGATCGCGCCGTCGCCGGCCGGAAACGGGCCGTACGGGTAGATCGTCGCGTGCGATGCGCCGGTGCGCGGCGGCGGCGTCGCGCCGTCGAACGCGTAGTAGAGCGGATAGCCCATCCACTCGACCATGCTCTCGAGCATCGAGATGTCGATGCGCCGGCCGCGCCCGGTTTTCTGGCGTTCGTGCAGTGCGCCCAGGATGCCGAACGCTGCATAATAGCCGGTCACCGCGTCGGCGATGGCGGGGCCGA
>DASXXO010000359.1:0-3727 GCA_036503045.1 Caldimonas sp.
TTCGACTTCGTCGTCGCGATGACGCACGACCACGGCCTGATCCCGGTGAAGTACCTCGGCGTCGAGCGCGGCGTCAATGTGACGCTCGGCCTCCCGTTCGTGCGCACCAGCCCGGACCACGGCACGGCGTTCGAAATCGCCGGGCGCGGCACGGCGGATCCTTCGAGCTTCGCCGCGGCGGTGCGGATGGCGCGCACGCTCGCCGCGGGCGGCGGCGACCTCAGTGCCTGGTCGGCGTCCCGAGCGCAGCCAGCTGCTTCCTCGCCCGCACCGTCGCGCGCTCCATGAGGTAGGCGCTCTCGACGACGCGGAAGCGCCCCGTCTCGCACATGCGCGCGAGCATGCGCGAGGTCATCGAGATCGTCTCCTGGTGCCTGCCGCCGCGCGTGAAGACGAAGAAGCTCCGGCCCGAGCTTACGTGCGCGAGCTGGACCTTCTGCCACTCGTTCTTGAGGTGCATCTGGTAGGCGAAGCCGACCTTGAGGTGCTCGATCAGGCCCGCGCCGCGGTTGGGCTCGGGCGCTTCGCCGGCCTCGGTCGCGGTCGGCTCGAGCTGCTCGATCGCCGCCGCCGCGTCGAGGCGCGCCATGAGCGAGGCCGATGCCGACACCGGGGCTTGTGTCGCTTCTCCGAGGTCGAGGTCGACGCCTTGGCTGCCGACCGCTGCCGACCAGTCGACCGCCGTCTCGGCGACCAGGCCGACCCGCTTCGCCTCGTCTTCGGTGAAGCGCCGCTCGATCGCTTCGGGCGCGACCTCGGGCACCGGGTCGCTGCGCAACAAGCCGTCGACGACGACCGGCACCGGGGTCGCGAAGATCGACTCGAGGCGCTTGACCATCAGGTTGTGGTCGAGCTCGCTCAACGGCTGGCCCTTGAGCGATTCCGCGTGCGCCGGCAACAGCTTGCCGAAGAACTCCTTCTGGGCCGACTCGGGCCAGCCGATCAGCTTCATGCCCTCGTTCAGGTCCTTCATCATCGGCGGAAGCGTGATCAGGAACTTCTTGCGGAACGCCGGCGAGCCCTTCGGCTGGATGCTCATCACCAGATCGACGCCGGCCCTGCGGTAGCGCTTGGCGCGATCGGAATCGGCACCGTCGCGCCGCACCGCGAGGACGAGCGCCTGGGTCCAGACCTGGGCCAGGAAGTCCTGCATGTACGCCGGCAGCTGGAGCGGCGCGAGCGCGCCCTGCAGCTGCAGCATGTAGCGCTGCTGGATGCGCAGCTCCGATTCCTTCTGGTCGAGCACGACCGCAGCGCCCGATTGCTCGACCGCTCCCTCGGTCTGCTCGGCGATGAACTGCTCGAGCTCGGCGACCTTGGCCGCATAGAGCTCGATCTGGTCGAAGTCGCCCTCGACGATCTCGTCGACGAGCTTTCTGACCTGGAGCAGGAATTTGGCGCCCGGGCCGCTGTCGAAATCGTCGAACGCGTTGGCGAGCGAGGCGATCCGGTTGATGAAGCGGCGCACCGGGTGGCGACGCGTCGAGAAGAAGGTCTGGTCGCTGAGCGCGACGCGCAGCACGGGCAGCTGCAGCCGGGCGATCTGGCGAGCCATCTGCGGCGGCACGCGCGAGTCGGAGAGGATCTGGTCGAACAGGCTGCCGACGACGTCGATCACCATGTGGTCGAGCTTGCCGGTCGATGCCTGGATCAGCTCCTCGCGGTGCGCGCGGATCAGGTTGACCGCCATCAGGCCGGTCAGGCCGTCGTTGAACCCGGGGTCCGGAATCTGCGCCCCGCGCGACGAGTCGGCACCGAGGCCGCTGCGCGAGGAGATCGCGCCCTTGTCGCTGCCGCTCGCCGGGCCGGAATGGCGCGAGCTCGCGTAACCGCTGGGGCGAACGCCGGACTGCGAACGCGCCGTTGCTGCGACCGCGGTGCCGAGCAGGCTCGTCGGGCCGAGATCGCCCGGCTGGCTGGAGATCGCGGTGAGCCTGCGCAGCAGCGTCATGAGCTGCTGGTCGGCGGCGGCGTTGACGCGCGCTCGCGCGGCGGAGGTCGGGTGGCGCGACGGCAGCGAATCACGGATGCTGTCGATCGATTCACGCCCCGGAAAAGCCGTCGCCAGCGCGCGACGGTGCGCCGCGAGCAGGTCCATGTCGCTGCCCGGGCCCGACTCGAGCTCGCCGTAGCCGCTGCCTCGCGACGAGATGTGGCCGTCGCGCGGCAGGCTCGTGTAGCCCGAGTTGGCGGCGCCGAGCTGGTTGCCCGGGCCTTCGACGGTGCGCACCGTCAGGTTCACCGGGCGGACGCCGCGCTCGCGCAGCAGGCGGACGATCTCGTCGTAGCACTCCGGCATCGCGTGCGCGACCGCCTGGCCGAGCTCGCGCGCGAGGATGCGGCGGCTCTCGCGCTCGCCCGAGATCGCTTCGATGCCGCGGTGCAGCGCCGCGCCGACGATCTCGGCGCGCAGCGGATTCCTCTCGTCATCGGCCCGGCCGACGTTGAGCAGCGTGCCCATGTAGGCGGCGAGCTCGCGCAGCTGGTTCTCGCATTCGTGCGAGATCATCTGGCCGAGGCGGACGAAGTTCATCTGCTCCTCGACCTCCTTCTCGTCGACCAGACTGAGCGTCTGCCAGTCGGCCGACTCGAGTTTGCGCTTGGTGTCGACGCGCGGCGCGAGCTCCTTGGTCACCTTCTCGCGCAGCGCCTCGAGGAACGCGTTCTGGTACGAGCCGAGGTTGCGCCGCAGCTCCTGCTGGGTCGCGGCGAGCTGGTCCCGCTCGGTGATCTTCGCCGCCGACTGCGCCTGTACGGTCATGCTCTCGGCGACGTGCATCGCCGCCGCCGCGACCGTCGTCCGGATCAGGTTGATGGCTGCGTCGAGCGTGGCCTGGGCGCGCGGATCGATCGAATTCATCTCTGCGTCGAGCCGTGGGAGGGCAGGTTTTCCTCGAGAATGGGCGAAGCTTTTCCTAGTATGCGGCCAAAGTTCTCGGCGAACTCCGGCACTGCTTCACGCTCGGCGAAGCTACGGCGGGCGGCGCGGCCGTTACCTCAGCGGCGCAGCGCGTCGCGGATCTCGCGCAGGAGAACGACGTCCTCGGGTGGCGCGGCGGGCGGCGGCGGCACGATCCGATGCAGCCGGTTGATCTGCCTGATCATGAGAAAGATGATGAAGGCGAGGATCACGAAGTTCAGCAGCACGGTGAGGAAGTTGCCGTATGCGAACAGTGGAACGCCTGCCTTGGTGAGTGCCTCGTAGGTCATCGGCCCGGCGTAGCCGGGGGGAGGCGGCGCGAGGGCGACGAAGTAGTTCGAGAAGTCGAGCCCGCCGGAGACGCGGCCGATCACCGGCATGACCAGGTCCTTCACGAACGACTCGACGATCTTGCCGAACGCCGCGCCGATGATGACGCCGACCGCAAGATCGACGACGTTGCCTTTGGTGGCGAACTCCTTGAACTCGCTCGCGAAACTCATGCGATCGCTCCTTGATCCGCGCCCGGGTGGTGCCGGTCGGACGACAGTATCGCCGCCCGCGCGCGACAGGCCAGCGGCGCGCCGCTGGCCGCCACTCGCGCTTGACGCGTCCGCTAGAATTGCAGGTTGACCTCTCGAGTCCGGTTCGAGAGATTCTTCCAGGACAACCATGACCGACAAGAAGATCGACGGTGGCAAGCGCACCTGGATCATCGCCTCGGGTTGCGCGGGTGCCGTCGGTGCAGGCTTTCTCGCGGTTCCCTTCGTCAGCAGCTTCGAGCCCTCCGAGCGAGCCCGTGCGGCC
>DASXXO010000360.1:0-3822 GCA_036503045.1 Caldimonas sp.
AGCGTTCGGGTTCATGCAGGCGATCGCGCTCGTCGGCACGGCGGCACTCTGGTCGCCCAAGGTCGTTCGTGCCGGCATGGGCGCGCATTTCGGGCTGCGCCTGGTCGAAGGCGCGGCCGCGGAGGCGCTCGCGGCGCTCGAGGTGCCCATGTTCGGCGCCAGCTCGCACGCCGAGCAACGTCTCGGCGACAGCGCGCTCCCGTGGC
This sequence comes from Caldimonas sp., assembly GCA_036503045.1. Classification (GTDB taxonomy): domain Bacteria; phylum Pseudomonadota; class Gammaproteobacteria; order Burkholderiales; family Burkholderiaceae_C; genus Schlegelella_A. Next base: position 207 of record DASXXO010000360.1, read on the forward strand.
CGTGCGCGTGGGTGTTCGGCCACGAAGGGCAGGGCCTCGCGCGCGAGGTCGCTGGCCGTTGCGAGGCGGTGCTCGCGATCCCGCAGCCCGGCGGTGGCGAATCGCTCAACGTCGCCGCCGCGGCGGCGATCTGCCTGTACGAAACTGTGCGGCCACGCGCGCTATCCGCGGCGGCCCGGCCGCATCGATGACGAGGAGATCGACCATGCAACGCACGACTGGTTGCGCCTTGACCGCGCCGGGGACAGCATGACGCTCGCCTTGCCGAGCTACGACGATGTCGTCGCCGCCGCGGCGCGGATCGCGGGCCATGCGCACCGCACGCCCGTTCTCACCTCGCGCACCGCCGACGCCGAGCTCGGCGCGCAGCTCTACTTCAAGTGCGAGAACTTCCAGCGCATGGGCGCGTTCAAGTTCCGCGGCGCGTACAACGCGCTCGCGCGCTTCGACGAGCGGCAGCGGCGCGGCGGCGTGGTCGCGTTCTCGTCGGGCAACCATGCGCAGGCGATCGCGCTCGCGGCGTCGCTGCTCGGCATGCCGGCGGTGATCGTCATGCCGCACGACGCACCGGCCGCGAAGGTCGCGGCGACCGAGGGCTACGGCGGCGAGGTGGTCCGCTACGACCGCTATCGCGAGGACCGCGAGGCGATCGGCAGCCGCCTCGCCGAGGAGCGCGGCATGACGCTCGTCCCGCCCTACGACCACCCGGACGTCATTGCCGGCCAGGGCACGGCCGCCAAGGAGATGTTCGACGAGGTCGGCGCGCTCGACGCGCTGTTCGTCTGCCTCGGCGGCGGTGGCCTCCTCTCGGGCTCCGCGCTCGCTGCGCGCGCGCTCGCCCCGGAGTGCAAGGTGTACGGCGTCGAGCCCGAGGCGGGCAACGATGGCCAGCAGTCGTTTCGCAGCGGCCGCATCGTGACCATCGAGACACCGCGCACCATCGCCGACGGGGCGCAGACGCTGCATCTCGGCGAGCACACGTTCCCGATCATCCGGCGCGACGTCGCCGACGTCCTCACCGCGAGCGATGCCGAGCTCGTCGAGGCGATGCGCTTCTTCGCCGAGCGGATGAAGATGATCGTCGAGCCGACCGGCTGCCTCGGCTTCGCGGCGGCGCGTCGGCTCGGCCGCGCCGCGCTCGGCGGCAAGCGCGTCGGCGTCCTGATCAGCGGGGGTAACGTCGACCTGGCGCGCTTCGCGGAGCTGGTGGCCGCGGCGCCTTCCTGAGGAGGGCGGCCAGGGGCCAACCGGCTGAGCCGGCCGGCGCACCGCGCAGAATGGCGTTTCGCGGTCCTTCTTGCTGCGCCGCCTTCGGAGCGTCCGACCCATGCGCGTCATCGATACCAGAGTCGTCAACCTCGAAGCTCTCGAGCTCGAGCACTTCGTCCAGGGAAGCCGCTTCGAGAGCCGCTGCACCCGCCTCGGGGCGGCGCTCGGCGCCAAGAACCTCGGCTACTCGTACGACATCGTTCCGCCCGGCAAGCGAGCGTGCCCGTTCCACAGCCACCGCGGCGAAGAGGAGATGTTCTTCGTCATCCGCGGCACCGGGACGCTGCGCTATGGAAGCGAGACCCGGCCGATTCGTGCCGGTGATGTGATCTGCTGCCCGACCGGCGGCCCGGAGACCGCGCACCAGATCGTCAACGATTCGAGCGAAGAGCTCGCCTATCTCTCGGTCAGCACCATGATGGCGGCGGAGATCTGCGAATACCCGGACTCCGGCAAGGTCGGCGCCTTCGGCGGCGGGCTGCGGCACCTCACGAAGCTCGCCGACGCGGTCGACTACTGGGTGGGGGAGGACTAGATGTCGCGCCGCACGCTCCAGGTCGACGACGCTCTGTACGGCTATCTGCTCGATCATTCGGTCCGCGAGCACCCCGAGCAGCGGGCGCTGCGCGATGCCACCGCGGCGCATCCGCACGCCGGGATGCAGATCTCTCCGGAGCAGGGGCAGTTCATGGCTCTGCTCGTCAAGCTGATCGGCGCGCGCCGGGCGATCGAGATCGGCGTCTTCACCGGCTACAGCGCGCTCGCGGTGGCGCTCGCGCTTCCCGAGGACGGACGGCTGCTCGCCTGCGACGTCAGCGACGAGTACACGCGGGTCGGCCGCCCGTTCTGGCAGCGGGCCGGCGTCGCACGCAAGATCGAGCTCGTCCTTGCTCCCGCGCGCGAAACCCTCGACGCGCGGCTCGCCGCCGGCGAAGCGGGGCAGTACGACTTCGCCTTCGTCGACGCCGACAAGACCGGCTACGACGCCTACTACGAACGATGCTTGCGGCTGCTGCGCGCCGGCGGCCTGATCGCCATCGACAACACGCTCTGGAGCGGCAAGGTCGCGCATCCCTCGAGCGATGCCGACACCACGGCGCTGCAGGAGCTCAACGCCAAGCTGCGCGACGACGAGCGCATCGACCTGTCCCTGCTGCCGATCGGCGACGGTTTGACGCTGGCGCGCAAGCGCTGACGCCGGCCCGATCGACCGACCAGCTCAGTACGTGAGCCGATCCGGCCTGACGTCGCGCAGGATCGTCGTCGCGATCTCCTCGATCGACTTGTGGGTCGACGAGAGCCAGGCGATGCCTTCGCGTTTCATCATCGTTTCGCCTTCGCGCACCTCGTAGCGGCAGTTCTCGAGCGACGCGTACTTGCTGTTCGGGCGGCGCTCGTTGCGGATGCGCGCGAGCCGGTCGGGGTCAATCGTCAGGCCGAAGCACTTGGCCTTGAACGCCACCAGGGTCGACGGCATCTGCGCGCGCTCGAAGTCCTCGGGGATGAGCGGATAGTTCGCCGCTTTGACGCCGTGCTGCATCGCCAGGTAGAGCGAGGTCGGCGTCTTGCCGCTGCGGCTCACGCCGACCAGGATCACGTCGGCCTCGGCGAGGCTTTTCGCCGACTGGCCGTCGTCGTGGGCGAGCGCGAAGTTGATCGCCTCGATGCGGTCGCTGTACTCCTGGCTGTCGGAAACGTCGGAGAAACGCCCGATGCGGTGGTTCGACGTGATCCCGAACTCGGCCTCGAGCGGCTCGATGAAGGTGTTGAACATGTCGAGCACGAGGCCGTGCGAGTGCTCCTTGACGATCGACAGGATCTCGGTGTTGACCAGCGTGACGAAGACGATCGGCTTGCGTCCGTCGTGCTCGGCGGTGTGGTTGATCTCGCGCACGACCTGGTGCGCTTTGTCGGGGGTGTCGATGAACGGCCGGCGCAGGTGGCGCGGCTTGATCGCGAACTGCGACAGGATCGAGTTGCCGAAGGTCTCGGCGGTGATGCCGGTGCCGTCGGACACGAAATAGACCGTGTGCCGCGAGCCCGGCAAGCCGGCCGCGGTCGGCGCGGGGGCCATGGCGGGCGCGATCGAGGGTTCGTCCATGTCGGCGATCATGACATCGTGGGGAACTTTTTGGCCGGCGCCTGCACCATCGGTCGGCTCGTAGAATCAAGGCTGTTTCCGCCCGTGCCGCCGTGAACACGCTCTGCCCCGCACCCGCCATCTGCCGCGCCCGCAGCCGACGCCTCGTCGCTGCCGGATGCCGGGGCGCGCGTGGTCGTCTGCCGAGCCCTGCATGCACCGCCGCCCTGGGCCGGGAAGCACCGGTTTTTCACGATCGCGGAGCTC
>DASXXO010000361.1:0-5159 GCA_036503045.1 Caldimonas sp.
AGCCGACCGGCAACTCGGGAGCGCGCATCGCCTGCGGGGTGCTCCTCGCAAGCGCGCCGCGCGACGCCGCCGGCCGCGAGCTCGCGCTGCCAAGCGATCGCTGAGCGACGGCAGGCGGGCTCCAATGGACGCGAGCCAGCCGCCGGGCAGTCGGCTCGCGCTTCACCTCGGCCTCGGCGCGTTGCTGCTCGTCGTCGCCGCCTGGATCTTCGGGTCGATCGCCGAGGACGTGGTCACCAGCGACCGGCTCACCGTCCTCGACAGCGAGGTCGCGCAGTGGCTGCACCGGCACGCGACTCCCGCGCTGACACGCGCAATGCTCGTCGTCACGAATCTGCACTCGACGATCGCGGTCGGCATCTACGCCACCGCGGTCGCACTGCTGCTCGCGCTACGCCGGCAATGGCGGCGGCTGACGCTCGTCGTCGTCGCCGTCGGCGGCGGGCTCGCCGTCAACGCGCTGATGAAGCTCGCCTTCCACCGCGCCCGGCCGGTGTTCGACGACCCGCTGATGACGCTGTCGACCTACAGCTTCCCGAGCGGCCACGTCGCCGGCAGCACGATCCTCTACGGGCTGGTGGTCGCGTGGGTGTTCACGCGCACGCGCTCGGCGCTGCGCCGCGCGTTGGCGATCGCCGCCGCCGCGCTGCTGATCGTGCTCGTCGCGTTCAGCCGGATGTACCTCGGCGTGCACTACCTGAGCGACGTCTGCGCGGCCTTCGCCGAGGGCGTCGGCTGGCTCGCGATCTGCATCGGCGCGCTCGCCGCGTTCTGGCGCGCCAGGCCCGTGCAGCCTTGAGGCGCAGCGTCGTCGTCATCCTCAACGCCGGCTCGGGCGGCGGCAACGACGCTGCGCTCGCGGCGCGCATCGCTGGGCTGTTCGAACAGGCCGGCGCGAGCGCCGAGGTGCACCTCGCGCAGCGCGGCGCGGATCTCGCCGCGCTGCTCGAGGCGGCGATCGAGCGGCGCCCCGAGGTCGTGGTCGCGGGCGGCGGCGACGGCACGGTGAGCACGGTCGCCGCGGCGCTCGTCGGCGGCGAGGTCGCGCTCGGCGTGCTGCCGCTCGGCACGCTCAACCATTTCGCGAAGGACATGCGGCTGCCGCTCGAGCTCGGGCCCGCGGTCGAGCTGATCGCGCGCGGCGCGACGCGGCGGGTCGACGTCGGCGAGGTCAACGGCCGAATCTTCATCAACAACTCGAGCCTCGGCCTCTATCCGGACATCGTGCGCGACCGGGAGCGCCAGCAAAAGCGGCTCGGCCGCGGCAAGTGGCCGGCGCTCGTCTGGGCGACGCTCGGCGCGCTGCGCCGCTTTCCGTTCCTGAGCGTGCGCCTGTCGATCGACAGCGGCGAGCGGCGGCGCCGCACGCCCTTCGTCTTCATCGGCAACAACGCCTACACGATGCAAGGCTTCGCGATCGGCGAGCGCGAACGGCTCGACGCCGGACGCCTCAGCCTCTACGTAGCGCAGCGAGCCGGGCGGCTACGCCTGCTGCAGCTCGGGTTGCGCGCGCTCTTCGGCAGGCTCAAGCAGGCGCGCGACTTCGATGCGCTCGTCGCCGGAGCAATCGACGTCGAGAGCCGTCGCCACCGGCTGCGCGTCGCGACCGACGGAGAGATCACCATGATGACGCCGCCCCTGCATTACCGCATCCGGCCGGCAAGCCTCGTCGTGGTCGCCGCGCCCGCCGCAACGGGCACACCCTCTGCTCGGTCTTGACCATGCGCACGATCGTCCACCTCTCTGACCTTCACTTCGGCCGCACCGATCCGGCGCTGATCGAGCCGCTGATCGCCAACGTCAACGGCATCGGGGCCGACCTCGTCGTCATCTCGGGCGACCTGACCCAGCGCGCGAAGCAGGCGCAGTTCGAGGAGGCGCGCGACTTCCTCGCCAGGCTCATGCCGCCGCGCCTGGTCGTCCCCGGCAACCACGACGTGCCGCTCTACCGCGTCTGGGAGCGCTTCTTCAGCCCGCTCGGCAAGTACCGGAGGATCATCGAGAGCGACCTCGAGCCGACCTTCATCGACGACGCGATCGCCTGCATCGGCATCAACACCGCACGCTCGCTCACGTTCAAGGACGGGCGCATCAACCACGAGCAGATGAAATCGATCCGGCGCCGCCTCGCGCCGCTCGGCGAGGCGGTGACGAAGATCGTCGTCACCCACCATCCGTTCGATCTTCCCGACGAGGAGGGCGATGTCGACCTGGTCGGCCGCGCGCGCGCAGCGATGGCGGTCTTCTCGCAATGCGGCGTCGACCTGCTGCTCGCCGGCCACTTGCACGTCAGCCAGTCGGGCGAGACGTCGGCGCGCCACGAGATCGCCGGCTACTCGGCGCTCGTCGTCCAGGCCGGAACGGCGACGTCGACGCGCGGCCGCGGCGAGGCGAACTCGTTCAACGTGCTGCGCGTCGAGAACCGCCGGATCGATGTCGAGCGTCGGATCTGGCACGCCGACGCCGGCGAGTTCAGGGCCGACCGGATCGAGCGCTTCGTCCGCGAGGGCGAGCGCTGGATCGAGCGCTGAAGCGATCGACTACCCGCGCGCCGATTCCTGGTCCTGCAGCAGCCGCCACATCACCTTGCCCGAGCCCGACTTGGGCAGCGCGTCGACGAACTCGACGATCTTCGGCACCTTGTACGCCGCCATGTGGTCGCGCGACCAGGCGATGATGTCCCCGGCAGCGGTCTTGCCTTTGGCCTCGGTGCGCAGGACGACGACCGCCTTGACCGTCTCGCCGCGATAGGCGTCGCGCGCCGCGATGATGCACGCCTCCTGCACCGCCGGATGCTTGTAGAGCAGCATTTCGACCTCCGCCGGCCAGACCTTGAAGCCGCTCGCGTTGATCATCCGCTTCAGCCGATCGGTGATGAAGAAGTAGCCCTCCTCGTCCATCCGGCCGAGGTCGCCGGTGCGGAAGAACTTGCGGCCGTCGAAGTCGACGAACGCGGCCGCGGTCGCCTCCGGGTGGCGCCAGTAGCCGGTGAAGACCATCGGCCCGCGCGTGATGATCTCGCCGACCTCGCCAGGCGGCAGCTCCTCGAGCGTGAGCGGGTCGACGACGCGCGAGTCGACCGAGAAGATCGGGATGCCGAGGCACTGCAGCTTGGCGCGCTCGGGCGGGTTGGCGTGGCTCGGCGCCGCCGTCTCCGTGAGGCCGTAGCCTTCGGCGAAGGTAAGGCCGAACTCATCGAGCAGGCGCTGTGCGACCGCGTGCGGCATCGCCGCGCCGCCGCCGCTGATGCTGCGCAGGCTCGACAAGTCGAAGCTCTTGTAGTTGGGGCTGCCGAACAGGTCGATCACCATGGTCGGAATGCAGACCCAATGCGAAACGTGGTGGTGCGAGATGAGCCGCCCCGCGAGTTCGCGGTCCCAGCGCGGCATCAGCACGACGGTGCAGCCCGAGTAGACCGAGCCGAGCACGCTGTACAGCATGCCGGTGATGTGGAACATCGGCACGACGCCGAGCATCACCGGTTCCGGCCCGCCTGCATAGCCCCACTGGCCGCCGACCACGTTGTGCATCAGCGTGCGGTGCGTGTGCATGCAGCCCTTCGGCAGTCCGGTCGTCCCCGACGTGTAGGGAAGGAGCGCGAGATCGTCGGGCTTGGCTTCGTGCGGGCCCGGCGCGCGCTGCTCGGCGATCGCATCGAGCCAGCGCGCGCAGCCGGCGGGCAGCGGCGGATCGCCGCGCAGCCACTGGTCCATCGCCGGCGGCGGCGCGTCGGCGTCGGCGATCGGGCCGGCGGCCATCGCGTCGCTGTAGCGCGTCACCAGGATCGCGCGCACGCGCTCGCGCTCGGGCAGCGCCGCGTTGGCCTCGTCGACGATTCCCGCCAGGTCAGCGCTGCAGATCACGACCTTGGTTCCGGGATCGCTGATGTAGTGCTTGAACTCCTCGGCCCGGTTCATCGGGTTGACCGGAACGACGACCGCGTTGGCGCGCAACACGGCGTAGAGCGCGACCGGGAACTGCGGGCAGTTCTGCATGAAGAGGGCGACGCGGTCGCCCGCCTCGACGCCGGCCTTCTGCAGCCAGCCGGCGAGCGCGGCAGCGTCGTCGCGCATCTGCCGGTACGTCAACGCGCGACCGAAGAACAGGTACGCGGCGCGTTCGGGGAAGCGCGTCGCCGTGACTTCCAGGTTCAACCAGAGCGAGGTCTCGGGCGCGAGGACGGTGCGCGGCAGGCGGCGCGGCCAGACCGCGAAATGCGGGCGGCCCGGTGGAACCTCGAATTCGGATGGCGTCGCCACGGATGCTCCTGTCGCCCAAGATCGGTCTTCCGGTATACCGGAACGGCCGGCGTGCTCTCTACGGCACCTTCCCGAGGGTCACGCGCCGGCGGACCGACGCGTCACTAGTTCTGGCGCTGGTGCTTGCGTTGCAGGATGTGCGGGCAATCGCCGAGGTTCTTGAATCGAGGCTCTTCGCAGCGCTCGTCGAGGCACACGTTGCGCGCGAAGAATCCCAGGTTGCCGCACGCTTCGGCCGCCGTTTGCGGCCCGCTTTCCGGCACCTGATGCGGCGTTGCGGGCGCATCGTGCTGCGGCGCGGCCGGCGGACGCGGGTACGTCGGCGACCCGGGAGTGGTCGTGGCGCCGTAAGGATCGACGCCCCGGGACGCCGTCCCGTTGTTCGGCGCCGTGGTGGCCCCCGGATCGTCGACGACCTTCGACGGCACCGGCTTGCCCAGGGGGCGGGTGTACGGCGCGCTGGCTGCCGCAGCCCCACCCTCTGCGCTCGTGCTGCGGTCGGATGTCGTGCTCGGGCGCACCGCGACGCTCGCGTCGGCAGCGGTGGGCGGCGGCGCGGCGGTGGCGCCGCCGGTCGAGAGCTTGATGACCGGCGACGCCGCGCCGTCGGCGGTTTCGATGATCAGTTCGGACTGCGGCGTCGTCGCGACTGGCGGGGGCGCCGCGACGACGCTCGCTGCAGTTGCAGAGGCCGACGGCGCTACCCCAGCCGCGGCGTCGCGCTTACCGGAGAACTGCAATGCGGCGGCGGCGACCACCGCGAGCACCACGCCGCCGGCAGCGAGCGCGACCCAGGGCGTGGTCGTGCGAGACGCCCCTTTCGTCGGCGCATCGGCACCCGCACCGAGCGGGACCGGCCGCGAGGCAGGCGGGATCGCCTCTGGCGGGCGGCCGTGCGGA
>DASXXO010000362.1:0-3931 GCA_036503045.1 Caldimonas sp.
ATCACGAAGTTGCGCGCGCTCTGCCAGAAGAAGCGTTGCTCGGTCAGCAGGTCGTGCATCTCATAGCCGGCGCCCTCGGCGATGCCGAGGGCCGCGAGGTCGAGCTCGACCCAGCCCGACTGCGTGTGGTCGGGGTCGAGGTTCACGACGCATACCACCGTGTTGTCACCGCTCGTCTTCGCGTAGGCGATGAGCTGGTCGTTGTCGACGGCGCAAAAGCCGAGGCTCCAATCGCCGTGCAGGGCGGGGTTGTCGCGGCGGATGCGGTTGATGGTCGTGACGAAGGAGCTCAGGTTGCCTTCGGCCGCGAGGTTCCAGTGGCGCAGCTGGTACTTCTCCGAGTCTCGATATTCCTCGCTGCGCGGCTCGCGCGGCGTGCCCTCGAGCAGTTCGTAGGCCGGCCCGTAGATGCCGTAGTTGGCGGCCAGCGTCGCGGCGAGGACGAGCCGCGTCATGAACACCGGCCGGCGCCCCCCGTGCAGCTCGGCGTGCAGGATGTCGGGGGTGTTGGGCCACACGTTCGGCCGGAAGTACTCGCGGCTCGCGTCCCGGCTCAGCTCGGTGAAGTACTCGACCAGCTCGCGCTTGCTGTTGCGCCACGTGAAGTAGGTGTACGACTGCGAGTAGCCGAGCTTGGCGAGGCGGTGCATCACCTTCGGCCGGGTGAACGCCTCGGCGAGGAGGATCGTCTCGGGATGCTCGCGCTTGATCGCGTCGATCACCCACTCCCAGAACGCGAACGACTTGGTGTGCGGGTTGTCGACGCGAAAGATCGTCACGCCCTGGGCGATCCAATGCTCGAACACCTCCTTCAGCGCGTTCCAGAGCGAGCGCCAGTCGTCGGTCTCGAAGTTGAACGGATAGATGTCCTGGTACTTCTTCGGCGGGTTCTCCGCGTACTGCACGCTCCCGTCGGGTCGCGAGCGGAACCAGTCGGGATGCTCGCGCACCCACGGGTGGTCGGGCGCGCACTGGAAGGCGATGTCGAGGGCGACTTCGAGGCCGTGCTCCCTGGCCTTGGCGACCAGCCGGCGGAAGTCCTCGAGCGAGCCGAGCTCCGGCAGGATCGCCGTGTGGCCGCCTTCGGCGGCGCCGATCGCCCATGGGCTGCCGACGTCGTCGGGCGCGGCGACGAGCGCGTTGTTGCGGCCCTTGCGGCGGAGGCGGCCGATCGGATGGATCGGCGGGAGGTAGAGGACGTCGAAGCCGAGCGCCGCGACGTAGGGCAGGCGCGCCTCGACGTCGCGAAACGTGCCGTGCGCGCCGGCGCGCGGCGCAGTCGAGCGCGGGAACAGCTCGTACCACGCGCTGAAGCGCGCCCGTTCGGGCTCGGCGACGACCTTCAGCTCGGTCGCGAACGTCGACTGCAGGCGCCGGTCGGGGTAGGCGGCGGCGATGCGCGCGGCGTCGCCGTCGAGCGCCCCGGCCTTCAGCTGCGCGACGTCGCCGCTCTCGTCGGCCGCCTCGGCGAGGAGGCGAGCAGCCCAGGCCGCGAGGGTCTTGCGGTCGTCGCCGCGCGCGCGCGCGGCCGCAGCGGCGATCAGCTCGGCGCCGATGCGCGCCGCGATCCGGATGTCGTCGGCGTCGACCCGCCGCTCGAGCTCGTGGCGCCAGGACTCGAAGTGATCGACCCATGCCGCCACCGTGTAGACGTAGCGGCCGAGCGTGTGCAACGTGAAGGCGCCGCGCCAGAGATCGTTGCCAAGCGGGGCCATCTCGGTCTCGCTGAAGCGGTCGTCCCGCTCGGTGCGCCAGCGCAGCATGACGCGCACGACATCGTGGCCGTCGGTGAAGCAGTCGGCCTTCACCACCATGTCGTCGCCGACGACGCGCTTGGCGGCGAAGCGGCCGCCGTCGATCGACGGCCGGACGGAATCGATCACGGCGCGAACGCGGCCGTCCAACCCCGCGCTCCGCGTAGTCATGCGGCTTCGTGCCGGAGCACGATCGTCGACAAGGCGGGCAGCGTCAGCGACAGCGAATTCGCCCGGCCCTGCGCGATGACCGGCGTCGACTCCACGCCGCCGAGGTTACCGGCGCCGCTGCCCGCGTAGACCTTTGCGTCGCTGTTGAGCAGCTCGCGCCAGCGGCCGGCGTGCGGGACGCCGACGCGGTAGCCGTCGCGCTGCACGGGAGTCAGGTTCGAGACGACGAGCAGCGGCGCGCCCTTGCCTGCGGGCTTCCTGAGATAGGCGATCACGCTGTGCGCTGCGTCATGGCTCTCGACCCACTCGAAGCCGGCCGGCGAGAAGTCGAGCTCGTGCAGCGCCGGCTCGCTGCGATAGAGGCGGTTCAGGTCGGCGACGAGTCGCTGCACGCCGGCGTGGCTCGGCAGCTGCGCCGCCCACCACTCGAGCTCGCCCTCGTGCGTCCATTCGCGCCGCTGCGCGAACTCGCCGCCCATGAAGAGCAGCTTCTTGCCGGGGTGCGTCCACATCATCCCGAACAGAGCGCGCAGGTTCGCGAACTGGTGCCATTCGTCGCCGGGCATGCGCGCGATCAGCGAACCTTTGCCGTGCACCACCTCGTCGTGCGAGAGCGGCAGGACGAAGTTTTCGTTGAACGCGTAGTCGATCGAAAAGATGAGGCCGCCGTGGTGGTGGCGGCGATGGATCGGATCCTGGCTCATGTAGGCCAGCGTGTCGTGCATCCAGCCCATGTTCCACTTCATTCCGAAGCCGAGGCCGCCCATCGTGGTCGGCCGGGAGACCATCGGCCAGGCAGTCGACTCCTCGGCGATCGTCACCGTGTCCGGATGGTCGCGGTACGCCGCCTCGTTCAAGTGGCGCAGGAAATCGACCGCCTCCAGGTTCTCCTTTCCGCCGTGCTGGTTCGGGATCCACTCGCCGCTTTTTCGCGCATAGTCGAGGTAGAGCATCGAGGCGACGGCGTCGACGCGCAGCCCGTCGAGGTGGTACTTGTCGAGCCAGAAGCAGCCCGACGAGAGCAGGAAGCTGCGCACCTCGTTGCGGCCGTAGTTGAAGATCGCCGAGTTCCATTCCGGATGGAATCCCTGGCGCGGATCGGCGTGCTCGAACAGGTGCGTGCCGTCGAACTCGGCGAGCCCGTGCGGGTCGGTCGGGAAGTGCGACGGCACCCAGTCGAGCAGGACGCCGATGCCGCGCTGGTGCAGGTGGTCGACGAGGGCCATGAAGTCCTGCGGCATGCCGTAGCGCGCCGTCGGCGCGAAGTAGCCGGTCGTCTGGTAACCCCAGGAGCCGTAGAACGGATGCTCGGTGACGGGCATCAGCTCGACGTGGGTGAAGCCCATCGCGAGGACGTGGTCGGCGAGCTTCGGCGCGAGCTCGCGATACTCGGGAAGGCGGCCGTCGTCGCGTCGCCACGACCCGAGGTGGACTTCGTAGATCGAGATCGGCGCGTCGAGCGCATTGCGGGCGGCGCGCTCCGCCATCCACTCGTCGTCGCCCCACTGGTGGTCGAGGCTCCATGCACGCGACGCGGTGGCCGGCGGCAACTCGGCGCTGAACGCGAAAGGATCGGCCTTCTCGAGCACCCGTCCGTCGCGCGTGACGAGGCGGAACTTATAGAGCTGGCCGCGTCCAACGCCGGCGACCTCGGCCTGCCAGATCCCGGAGCCGTCGCCGCGCGCTGCGAGCGGGTGCGCCGCGGCGTCCCACGAGCTCCACTCGCCGATCACCGCTACGGCGACGGCATTGGGTGCCCAGACAGCGAACCGAGCTCCGCCTCGCGTGAGGTGGCATCCCAGTTCGTCGTACAGCCGCGCATTGGTCCCCTCACGAAAGAGATAGATCGCTTGCTCGCTCGCCATCCCGGTTGACCGTAGCACAGTCGAATGGCACGAACAACCCCGAGCATGGTGCCGCGAAGGCCCTTTCGGTGGCACGCCGTCGAGCCCTGTCTATATTGATGGGCTGGCCCAACCACATGCACAAAGCAACGACCGGGCGCG